>JAUIGT010000146.1 GCA_030432615.1 Verrucomicrobiia bacterium | reverse complement strand
GTCGGGATAGGCGATTCTCAAATTCTCGGGGACGCCGTGAAGCTCGTAGATCCGCCGCGCTTTCGGCGCCGCCTTCTCGATTCCCCGGTAATCGAAATTGCTGTCGTGAAGGGGCGAGTTGGAAAAGAAAGCCCGCGGCGCCAGGGCAGCGACCAGTTCGTAGAAATCGAAGGGCACCCGGTCGGGATCGAGATCGTAGTCGTCGCGCAGCGAAGGCAGATAGCGATCGCTGGTCCAGCCCGTGATGTCTCCCCCCTTGTAGTCGTGGAACGGCGTCCACCCGCAACTGGACACGATCGCCTTCACCCGCTGATCGAAGACCCCGAGGAAGATCGCGTTGTGCCCGCCCAGCGAATGCCCGATGGCGCCGATCCGCTCCGGATCGACATCGTCTCGCGCCACCAGCAGATCGACGCAGCGCAGATGGTTCCAGATGCCTTTCATGGTGCCGGACGAGTATCGATCGGAGGAAAAGTCGTAGTCGGTTTCGCCGCCGAACGAAAGGTAGTCCGGCGCGATGACCACGTAGCCGCGCTCCGCCAGTTCCTTGCCGTAGGCCCGGTTCGGTCGCTCGCTCTGGCCATCGACCACGCCCTTGCCGATCTTGTGAGTCGGGTGCAGGGCCACGATTCCGGCGCGCTTCTCTCCGGCGGCGATGTCCTTCGGCACGTAAAGATAGGCCGAGAGCCGATCGCCCGGCTCCGCCTGCAGGGTGATGGTCTGGCGAACGTATTTCTCCGTCTCCCGCGTTTCCTCGACCGCGATGTCGAGTTCGGGCAGATTCTCGCGACTCGGGAGTGCTCCGGCAGCCGCCTCGAAGCCGGCCAGGATTTCCGCCCGCCGCCGCTCCCAATCCTCGACGCGCTCGACGGTCTTCCGCTCCCCGTTTTCGTTGGTGAACCAGGTCAGATCCCGGTGATCGCCGGCCGCTACCGGCAGCGGCAGACTCCCCGCGATCACGATCAGACGGAACCAGGACGGACGGCGCATTCTCATGGGGCTCATCCTCACGAAAAGGCAGGGTCCCGCTCAATCCCGAATTCACACGCCTTCACGCCGTGGCGCTGTTTTGTCACCAGCGAATCTCGGGCAGCCCCCCAACGCGTGCGTGGGAGCCATACTCGTCCTGCGGTTCCTCTTGGAGCGAGTCGAGTTTGGCCCGGCTCGGCTTCGGATTGGGCGTTGAAAAAACCGGAAGCCTGCGTTTCACTTTCCGACGCATGCGTCGCTTTCCGACAGTCAGGCTTCTTTCCATCATACTCGTCAGCTTGGTCACGGCGAGCCCCTACTCGTGGTCGGACGACGCGAAGACGGCCGATTCGAAGGAGACTCCGGAGCCCAACGCCGAGAGCACCGAGACCCAACCCGTCATCACGACCACGGTGCGAACCACCGCCTACACCCACACGGAGGCGGACCACGTGAAATACGGGATGAAGACCGCGCTGGGCACCGACCTGCGCTACACCCCCGAGTATCACTCCGTCGCCGCCGACTGGTCGCGCTTCCCGCTGGGGACGAAGTTCAGGATCAAGGGCTACGACCGGCTCTTCGTGGTCGATGACTACGGCAGCGCCCTCGCCGGCACCCGCACCATCGACATCTATTTCCCCACCAAGGAGAGGATGAACAACTGGGGCGTCCGCTGGGTCGAGGTCGAGATTCTGGAGTTCGGCAGCTTCAACGAGAGTCGCAAGATTCTCGCCGCCCGGGCGAAGCACCCCCACTGCCTCGCCATGCTGGCCACCATGACGGTGGACAACTGGTGGAAGGCCTACAATCGCTGAGGCGACCGCCGGGGACGCGGCGATCCGAGACATGCGATTTGCGATCGGCGATGCGGGACACGGCGCCCGTGTTCGCGTGACGGAAGCGAACTCGCCAAGTTCGCCGGTTCGGGGTCTACTGGTTTCATGCCCTCGAAAAAACTCCGCTTCGCCGGGATCGGGTGCCAGCGCCAGGGCTGGGCCGACATTTCCCGCATCGGGACCCACGCCGCCGTCGAGATGGTGGCCTTCTGCGACATCGACCGCCGTCACTTCGACAAGGTCGACAAGGCCTGGCCGGGAAAACCGAAGTATTCCGATTTCCGCAAGATGCTCGAGGAACTCGGTTCCGAGATCGATGCCGTCAACGTCTCGGTCCCCGATCATCAACACGCCCTCATCACCCAGGCGGCTCTCGATCACGGCCTCCACGTCTATTGCGAGAAACCGCTCACCCACACGGTCTGGGAAGCGCGCCAGATCGCCCGCCAGGCCGCGCAAGCCGGCACCGTCAACCGGATGGGCAACCAGATTCACTCCGAGTTCCAGTACCGGGTCACGAAGCTGCTGATCCAGGAGGAAAAAGCCATCGGCAAGGTGAAGGAGGTCCACACCTGGATCTCGGCGGCGGGCCACGGCCGCTCCGGTCTGCTGCGTCCGCCGGAGAATCCCGAGAAGGCGCCGCCCGAAGTGGATTGGGATCAATGGATCGGTCCCGCGCCGTGGACGGAATACGGGGGCGACAACGTCTACCACCCCCGGAGTTGGCGGGACTGGCAGAACTACGGCTCCGGCTCCATCGGGGACAACGGTTGCCACCTGCTGGACCCGCTTTTCACCTCGCTCGGCCTGACCGCGCCGCTCTCGATCACCGCCGACCACACCGGCATGAACGACTACGTCTGGCCGGCCCAGGAAACGCTGACCTACGTTTTCCCCGGCACCGAACACACCGCCGGCGACACGCTCGAGGTCACCTGGTACGATGGAGGGCGCCGGCCCCGCTGGAAATACGCCGGTCTGCCCTCCGGTGACAGCCTTCTGCAACCGGCCTCGATGCTGATCGGCGAGAAGGGCTACCTGCTGGTGCCGCACTGGGGCACGCCCAAGCTCTACCCGGAAAAGGATTTCGCCGGCTACCAGCTGCCCGATCCCGGCAAGGCGAACCATTACCACGACTGGGTCGATGCCTGCCTCGAGGGAAACACGGAGATCTCCGACAACTTCGCCTACGCCGGTCCCCTGAGCGAGGCGGTGCAACTCGGCAACATCGCGGTCCGCTTTCCCCACCGGACGCTGGAATGGGACGCGGAAAACCTCCGGATCACCAACCTCCCCGAAGCCAACGATTTCGTCACCAAGTCCTATCGGGAAGGCTGGGCCGTCCGGGAGATCTCCTGACGTTCTTCGCCCCCTCCTTTCCCGAAACCGGGAAATCGCGCGGTTTTCCCGGCGATTTCAGCCGGTTTCGCCCCCTCGCGTGATGGCGCCGCGGCGCATCCCACACTCCCGCCAATACGTCACCCCTTTGGCTTGCCTCAACGTTAATTGTCACGCATAGTTAAACTGCCAGAAAAACCACACCTGCCCAAATGAACCAGATTTTCAGGAACTCCTTACTTTTCGCCTCCCTTGCTTTTCTGCCCGCCGGTGCGCGCGGGGACGATTCCAAGGTTCTCTACTCGGACCTCGTCCAACCCATTCTCAACGCCAAGTGCGTTGCCTGCCACGGTCCCGAAAAGCAGAAAGGCAAGCTTCGCCTGGACTCGCTCGAAGCGATTCTCGGCGGAAGCGACGGGGAGAACGTCATTCCCGGCAAGGTCGATGACAGTCTCATGACCTTCCGCGTCACCCTTCCCAAGGATGATGGTGATGTGATGCCTCCCGAAGACGAGCCGCAGCTTTCCAAGGAGGAAATCGAGGTTCTCAAGTTCTGGGTCGCCTCCGGGGCCAAGGGTGACGCCAAGATCGGCGACCTCAAGCCCGCCGGCGAAGCCGCCAACGCCATCAAGGTCGTCCTGGCGAATCCCCCCAAGGCTCCCGAGGGTGTCGGTTCCACCGCCGAGAAGAAGGAAATCGATCCCGCCAAGCAGAAACTCGCCGAGGAAACCATCGGCCGGGTGGAAAAGGAAGGGGCTTCCCTGATGGCGATCGCCCAGGATACCCCGGATCTCCGCTTCAGCGCCTTGAACGTGGCAAAGGACTACGGTGACAAGAACCTCGAGCTGCTCAAGCCGGTGGCCGACCAGGTGAAGTGGATGGATCTCGCCCGCACCCAGGTGACGGACGCGGGTCTCGCCCATGTCGCCGGCATGAAGAACCTGACGCGGCTCCATCTCGAGAACACGAAGGTCTCCGATGCCGGTCTCGAACACCTCAAGGCCCTGCCGAATCTCGAATACCTCAACCTTTACGGCACCCAGGTGACCGACGCCGGTATCCAGAAACTGGCCGGTCTCAAGAACCTGAAGAAGCTCTTCGTCTGGCAGACCAAGGTCACCGACGGAGGCGCCCAGAAGCTCGCGGCCGCCATTCCCGGCATCGACGTGAACACCGGCTGGAAGGAACCCGCCGCCAAGCCGGTCGAACTCGCCGCCAACACCACCGAGCCCGCCGGCGCCGCGGCCGCTCCCGCCGCCAAGCCCGCTCCGGCTCCCGCCAAGAAGGAAGAACCCGCCAAGCCGGCCGAGAAAAAGCCCGAGCCGGCCAAGACCGCCGAGAAGAAGCCCGAGCCCGCGAAGCCGGCCGAGAAGAAGCCCGAGCCCGCGAAGCCGGCTCCCGCTCCCGCTCCGGCACCCGCCAAGCCGGCCGAACCCGCCAGCTTTGCCGACCTCGGCGACGCCATCTCCAAGGCCCTGACCGAAGCCAAGGCGGCCGCCGCCCAAGCCCAGTCGGTCGCCTCTTCGGCCAAGTCCGCTTCCGACAACGCCGGCAAGGTCGCGGCGGAAGCCCAGAAGGTGGCCGGCGAGGCCAAGTCCGCCTCGGCAGCCGCGAAGACCGCTTCCGACGAAGCGAAGAAGGTTTCCGGCGAAGCGAAGTCGACCTCGGACGCCGCCAAGAAGGCTTCCGACGAGGCCAAGAGTACTTCCACCGCCGCCAAGTCGGCCGCCGACGGCGCCGTCAAGACCGCTGGTGAAGCCAACAGTGCCGCCAGCAACGCGGTGAAGGTCGCCAACGAGGCCAAGGCCGCCGCCGATGGCGCCCAGAAGACGGCCGCGCAAGCCCAGCAAGCCGCAGCCGCCGCGCAGAAAGCGGCCGCCGATGCCCAGAAGGCCGCCGCCGAAGCCAACCGCGTCGCCTCGGAGGCGAAGAGCCTGCTGATGGAACTGCAGAAGGCCGCCGCCGCGATCGTGGGCGCCGTCGAGTGATCGGTGGTTTCCCGATTCTGGCAATCATCATCCCATTCCATCGAGAAAGCCGGACCGCGAGGTCCGGCTTTTTTCGTGACCGGCCCGATTCCGAAGGACAAGAGCCGCCGGCATTCCTTCAAGGTCCGATGAGCAATGCGGGCCGCCCCCTCCTGATTCCCCTTCGTGGAACCGGGAAGAGGGAGTCGGTTCCTTTCGGAAAAACGAGAGAAGAATTTTCTACCCAACATCTTTCACCCCCCTTTCCGGGAAGAGCCAATCCGCCCTCCGGAGAGTCTCGCCCTTCGGAGCGCGTGCGCGCGAATGCGTGCCCATTTCCCGGTCGACTCCCGATAGTGGGACAACGCATACTTTCCTCCTCATTCCTTTTCGTATTTACCCCATGACTACCCGCAGAGACTTCGTCAAATCCACCGCCGCCCTTTCCTCGATCATTGCCGCACCGGCGATCGTTCGCGGCCAGAACCTGAATTCCAAGCTCCAGCTGGCCTCCATCGGTTCCGATGGCAAGGGCTGGTCGGACACGCGGGAGATGGCGACCCACGATACCGTCGAGCACGTGGCCTTCTGCGATATCGACCTCAATCGGACCATGAACGTCCGCAAGCTGCGCCCCGACGCGCCCATCTTCCAGGACTACCGGGAGATGCTCGCGAACCTGGGAGACAAGATCGACGCAGTGACGGTTTCCACCCCCGACCACATGCATGCCTACATCACCCTCGACGCCATGCGCCAAGGCAAGCATGTCTACTGCCAGAAACCACTCACTCACAACATCTGGGAAAGTCGCCAGGTGAAAAAGCAGGCCGCCAAGTCCGGCGTCATCACCCGCCTCGGCAACCAGATCCATTCCCACGAGTTCTACCGCACCGCGGTGAAGACCATCCAGGCCGGCAAGATCGGCAAGGTCACCCGCGTACACTCCTGGGTCGGCACCACCGGCCACGGCAAGTCGGGATTCATCGATCGCCCCAAGGAAACCGCGACCGCCCCGGATTCCATCGCCTGGGACAACTGGATCGGGGTGGCCCCGATGCGGCCCTTCGTCGATGCCGGGCTCCGCTGCTACCATCCCTGGGGTTGGCGCGACTGGCAGGACTTCGGCGGAGGCGCCCTCGGCGACTTCGGCTGCCACATCCTCGATCCCGTCTACACCGCTCTCAAGCTGACCGGGCCCTCCGACGACATCCAGTGCAGCGAGCACACCGGGATGAACGACGAAGTCTGGCCCGCCCAGGGAGTCTTCAATTTCACCGTTCCCGGCACCGAGTTCACCGCCGGGGATCGGCTCAAGATCACCTGGTATGACGGCGGACGCCAACCCAGCACCAAGGGCTCCCACGTTCCCGGCTATCGGGCCCTGCCTCGGAGCGGCTCGCTGTTCATCGGCGAAACCGGGACCATGGTCCTGCCTCATGTCGGCGCGCCCACGGTCTATCTCGAGGGCAAGCAGGAGCCCGACGAGACCGCCATCGTCAAGGCCGACAACCAGAACCACTACCACGGCTGGGTCGATGGCTGCCTTTCCGGCAAACAACCCAGCGACGGATTCGACTACGGCTCCATGCTGACCGAGGCGGTCCTGCTCGGAAATATCTCCTACCGTTTCAAGGGCGAAACCCTCAAGTGGGACTCCGAGAACCTGGCGTTCACCAACCACGAGGAGGCCAACCGCTGGGTCAGCCGCGACTACCGAGAAGGCTGGGAGATCAAGCCCGTCGCCTGAGCGATTCCCAAGAGAAACCGATCGAACCGGGACTGGACCGCCCGCTCGGAAAGGCTCGAATCAATCCGGCCTGCCGGGCGGCGGATCTTCCTGGGGCACTTCGATCAGCTCATCGACCGCGAATCCATTGACGCGGGCGACTTCGAAGAGTCGGTCCTTCAGCGAGCGGTCCATCGTCGGCGTCCGCGACAGGATCCAGAGGAAATTCCGCGTCGGCCCCGAGACCACCGCCCACTGGTAGGCGTTGCGGTCCAGGGCGATGACGTGATAGCCGCCGGCAAAGGGCGGAAAAAAGGACACCTCAAGGCTCCCGGTACCGGGCTCGCCGGCCGCCCGCGCCTTGCCCCGGATTTCTTGCCACTCTCCCTCTTTCGAGTCATACCCGCGATTGATCACCTCGATGCCACCGTCCGGCAGCGACTCGTAGGTCGCGGTGACGTGGGTCAGGTTTCGCTCGAACCCGTGATCGAGCCGGGCAATCTCGTACCACCTGCCCAGATAGCGCTCGGCTTCGAAAGTCTGGACCGGTGTCACCCCGCGCGGCGGCGACGCACATCCCGCGACAAAGAGCAGGATGACGGCGCAAGCCGCCAATGCCAAGTCCCGGATTTCGCCCCCGCGGTTCATCGAATCAGAACGGGGTCAGGGTCCGGGTGACCCGACTCATCTGCTCCTGCATCTGGACCTGTTGCTGAAGCGGGTCCGGGTTTTCATAGCTGGTGGTTCCGGCATCCCCGGAACCCGTCGCACAGCTGCTGAGGAGCAGCGCGGCTCCGGACGTGATCAGTACGGACAGGATGGTAATGGATCGCTTCATGGCCTTGGTCATCGATTGGTTCGCGGCATCTCTTCGGCAATGTCACCGATTCGTGATCACATTTTACACGAACAACGCCTTCTCTGACAAATTCCAAAATCGGGCCCTGGAGAGAATCGCGTGATTCCAAGAACCTCTGGACGATTGATAGAAATGGAAAAAAGGATTCTAGCCTTCGGTTATTTTTTGTGATGCGAGCCCTCAACCTCCCGGATGCCTCGTTCCGCTTCGGTCAGGTAGCCCGCTACCTTTCCTCAGCGCGCCTCGCCCCCGAGAACCGAAGGCCTCGCAAATCCTCCAGATCTCATTTGGATCTGGTAAGAATCGCCGCATCTCCGACTCTTCCCCTGCGCCAATCTCGAGATGAATCATTCCGGAAACGGCGTCTTCTTTTGCAGAAAAAGCAAGATCTCCCCAACTCTATCGCCGTTAAAATTGGAAAAATTCACCAAAAGACATCAATTTCCCCAAGATCACCCAACCAGGAGGCGCAACTTTCCGAAAAAAACGCAATTTTTACATTGCCGAAATCGAGATTGAGCGAACTTTGTTCACAATTCAGCAATTTTACCACCATGGCCAAGCAAGTAGAACTCGACGGCGCCCAGGCGCTCATCAAAACGCTCGATGAACTCGGGATCGAGTACATCTTCGGATATTCAGGCGGAGCGGCCCTGCCGATCTTCGACGCGTTGGAGACCGTCAAGAGCAACATCAAGTTCGTACTGACCCGCCACGAACAGGGCGCCACCCACATGGCGGACGGCTACGCCCGCGCCACCGGCAAGCCCGCCGTGGTCCTGGTGACCTCCGGTCCCGGCGCCGGCAACACCATCACCGGCATCATGACCGCGCAGATGGATTCCGTGCCCATGATCATCATCACCGGGCAGCAGGTGACCTGGATGCTGGGCAAGGACGCCTTCCAGGAAGCCGACATTTTCGGCATCACCATCCCGGTGGTGAAGCACAATTACCTGGTGCGCAACACCAATGATCTTCCCCGCATCGCCCGCGAAGCCTACCACATCGCCACCACCGGCCGCCCGGGACCGGTGCTGATCGATGTGCCCAAGAACGTGAGCCAATCCCCCTTCTCCGGCGACCTCGACGCGGAGATCGACCTGCCAGGCTATCATCCGGACGAGGCCTTCGACATCGACGACGACGCCATCGAGCAGGCCTCGCGCCTCATCGCCATGTCCAAGCGCCCCGTCATTCTCGCCGGTCACGGCGCCATGATCGCCGGAGCCGAGAAGGAATTGATGCAATTGGCGACCACCCTTGGTTGCCCGGTGACCAATACCCTGCTGGGCAAGGGCGTGTTCCCGGAGACGCACGACCTCTCCCTCGGCATGCTGGGCATGCACGGGACCGCCTACGCCAACAAGGCGATGTGCGAGTGCGATCTCATCATCAATATCGGCTCCCGCTTCGATGACCGCATCATCGGCCAGGCCGACAAGTTCGGCGCCAACGCCAAGATCATTCACGTCGATATCGACCCGGCGGAGATGAACAAGATGATCCGCCCCGATGTCCAGGTGGTGGGCGACGCCAAGGAGGCGTTGAAGAGGCTCAACAAGCAGATCCACCCGCTCGACACCGCCGACTGGCTCGATCGCCTCACCGGCTACAAGAAGAAATTCCCTCTCCACTACAAGAAGCAGGGCGGCCTGCGCATGCAGCAGGTGCTCGATGAACTCTTCGAAGTGACCGACGGCAAGGCCATCGTCACCACCGATGTGGGCCAGCACCAGATGTGGGCGGCGCAGTTCTATCGCAACGACGAGAGCTGGAAGTGGATCAGTTCCGGCGGGGCCGGCACCATGGGCTTCGGCTTTCCCGCTGCCATCGGGGCCCAGTTCGCCTGCCCGGACGACATCGTGGTGGCCGTGGTCGGCGACGGGGGCTTCCAGATGACGCTCTGCGAACTGGCCACCGCCGTGGTCAACAAGTTGCCGGTGATCATCCTGGTCCTGAACAACCACTACCTCGGCATGGTGCGCCAGTGGCAGGAGCTGTTCTTCGACAACCGCGAAAGCGGCGTGGATCTCGACGGCAACCCCGACTTCGCCAAGCTGGCCGAAGCCTATGGAGCCGCCGGCCTGACCGTGAAGCGCCCCGCCGACGTCCGCAAGCGTCTCGAGGAAGCCCTCGAACTGCGCAAGAACGGCCCCGTTCTTATCAATGCCGAGTGCATCAAGACCGAGAACGTCTTCCCCATGATCCCCGCCGGCGCCGCTCTCGAGGACATGCTCATCGAACCGCCCAAGCACAAGATGGAGAAGCCCGTGGGCTCGACCTGATTCCCTCGAAGCGGCGGAGAATGCGGGAAAGCGAAAACGATCAACACCTTCCACGCCGAGCCCTCCGTTCCCCGAATCCTTTCACCTTTTTCTTTTCCAACTTTCCACGCGCCAGAAGCGCCCCAACGATGAGCAAGACCATCACCACCACCGACCGCAAACCGAAACCGCGTCCCGACGTCATCGGAGGCCACACCCTCTCGATGCACGTCAACAACCAACCCGGCGTGCTCATGCGCATCTGCCAGGTCTTTGCCCGACGCGCCTACAACATCGATTCGTTGGTCGTTTCCCAGGGCCGTGATCCCCGTTTCTCCCGGTTGACTCTCGGTATCTCCGGCGACCCGGCCGGCCTCGATCAGATCATCAAGCAGTGCGACAAACTCGTCGATGTCATCCACTGCACCGAACACACCCCGGCCAATGCCGTGGTCCGCGACATGGTCCTGGTCAAGATCGAGGTCTCCGGAGCCGAGCGTCGCACCGAGGTCCTCCAGATCATCGAGCACTTCGGCGGCAAGACCGTCGATATGAGCGAAAATTCGATGATCGCTCGAATCGAGGGTGATTCGGAGAAAGTCGATTCCGCCATCCGCCTGCTGTCGAACTACGACATCATCGAGACGGTCCGGACCGGCAAGGTCGTCATGGCCCGCGGCGAGCAGACCACCTGATCGAACCCGCCAACCCGCCGTAAAAGGTCCCCTTTCGGGCCGGGGAAACGCTTCCGCGCGTTTCCCCGGCCCTTTTTCCATCTCGCTTTTCCGAGCAAAGAGGGTTGATTGCGTGACTCGACCCTGTCGGGTCGTCTCCCGCCCGCTCCCTCTCCATGGAAGAACGCCTCATCTATTTCAGCGCCGTCCTCGTCGCCGGCATCTTCGCCCAGTGGCTGGCGTGGCGGTTCAAACTGCCCTCCATCCTGCTCCTTCTGGCCTTCGGGTTTGTCGGTGGACACCTCTACGACGCCGGAGCGATCATCGAGGATCAGACGCTGTTCGCCATCGTGTCCCTGTCGGTGGCGATCATCATGCTGGAGGGCGGACTGTCGCTGAAGTTCAAGGAACTGAAGGAGGCCGGCCTGCCGGTGCTGCGGCTCGTCAGCATCGGCGCCCTCGTGACCTGGCTGCTATCGACGGCCGCGGCACACTGGTTCGCCGGATTCAGCTGGCAGGTGAGCCTGTTGCTGGGTGCGATCCTCGTGGTCACCGGTCCCACGGTGATCGGTCCCCTGCTCCGGGCGGTGAAACCGAAGAAGCCGGTCGGCACCATTCTCAAGTGGGAGGGGATCGTCATCGACCCCGTCGGCGCGGTCCTCGCCGTGCTCGTCTTCGGCGCGCTTTTTTCCCAGGGCGACTCCCACTTCTCGGTACCGCTCGGCATCGGACGGACACTCCTCATCGGCGGAGGCCTCGGCTGGGGAGCCGCCTACCTGCTCACCTTCGTTCTCAAGAATCACTGGGTGCCCGACTACCTCCAGAGTGTGGTCATCCTCGTGATCTCGCTCGCCCTGTTCGCCGTCTCCAACCATTTCCAGCACGAATCGGGCCTGCTCACCGTGACCGTGCTCGGCGTGGTCCTCGCCAACCAGACCGTCGCCCAGGTGCGGCACATCATCGAGTTCAAGGAGAACCTCCGCACCCTGCTCATCTCCAGTCTCTTCATCGTCCTCGGGGGCCGCATCGGCATCGACGACCTGGCGCAGGTCTGGAAGGAAGCGGTCGTCTTCCTGCTGATACTCATCGTGATCGTTCGCCCGGTCGCCGTCTTCGTCAGCACCCTGGGCTCGAAGCTGACCTGGAGGGAGAAGCTCTACCTCTCCCTCATGGCTCCCCGCGGTATCGTGGCCGCAGCCGTGTCCGCGATCTTTGCGCTCGAACTTGCCGAGACCGACGGGGTTTTCGCCGCGGAAGCCGCGCGGATCGTCCCCGTCGCCTACACCGTGATCGTCGGAACGGTGGCCTTCTACGGCCTCCTCGCCAGTCCGCTCGCCCGCCGCCTGGAACTGGCGGTGAAGAATCCACAGGGAATCCTCTTCGCCGGGATTTCTCCGTGGTCCATCGAAGCCGCCCGGGCGATCCAGAAAGCCGGGTTCCGGGTGCTCATGGTCGACAGCAACTACAACGCCACCCGTGCCGCCCGCATGGCCGGGATCGCCGCGGTGAACGCCAACATCCTTTCGGACTACGTCACCGAGGAGATCGACCTCTCCGGCATCGGCCGGCTCCTCGCGGTGACGCCCAACGACCACGTCAATGCCATGGCCTGCATGGCCTTCGGGCACTCACTGGGCCGGTCGAACGTCTACCAGATCGCCCCCTCGCGCGGCAACGAGGGCTCCCGCGGCGTCTCCTCCGAACTCACGGGACGGCTGCTTTTCGGGAACGGCGTGAACT
>JAUIGT010000145.1 GCA_030432615.1 Verrucomicrobiia bacterium | reverse complement strand
TTCCGATCCGGAGTCGCACCTTACCTCTTGTTCGCTTCGATTTCCCGGGATGTTCGCCTTTTCGACCTGCTGGAACAGCTACCGCCACACGGACGGGGTGGAAATGATCAGCGAGATCATGCTCCTGGGCTTCAATGCCATGGAAATCAGTCATGGCGCCCGGGTGACCCTATTCCCGGGGATCCTGCGCATCGTGAACGGCAAGCGCCAGACCTTTCGGGTCGTCGGGGTGCACAACTTCTGCCCCTCGCCCGTCGAAGTGTTCATGGACGCTCCGGATGTCTACCAGATCTCCGCCAAACGGGAAGAGGAATTCCGCCGAGCGGTGAAACTGACTCTCGACTCCATCGACACCGCCGTGCAGATGAAGGCCGGCTACGTGGTGCTTCACCTCGGCGGTACCCCGATCAAGCCCCGCACGCAGACGCTGGAGAAGCTGGTGAAGGCCGGGGCCTTGAACTCCCGCGATTTCGTCCGGGAAAAGCTCGCCCTGGTGCGGGCTCGGGAGGATGCCGGCCGGAAAGCGCTTCCCCGGGTGCGGGAAGCTTTGGCGACCATCGTGCCCTATGCGGAGGAAAAGGGCATCAAGCTCGGATTCGAGAGCCGCAGTCACTTCGAGCAGATTCCCACCGAGCGTGAGATGCTGGGGTTGCTCGACGAATTCAAGGAGTCTCCCGCCGTCGGATACTGGCACGATTTCGGTCACGTGCAGCGAAAGGCCAATCTCGGGCTCCTGGATCATGAGCAATGGCTTTCGGCCGCCAAGGATCGACTGATCGGTTGCCATCTTCACGACGTGGTGTGGCCGGATCGCGACCACCACGTGCCCTTCCACGGCTCCATCGATTATGATCGTCTCGTTCCCTTGCTGCCTCCGCAGATACCGGTCGTGTGGGAAATCAACCCGCGCCGACGGTCCACCCATATCAAGGAATCGGTGGTTGCGTGGCGCGAAAGGTTCGGCGAATAGAGGCGGCTCGTGGCTCCCGCATCAATTTCCTGACAACGATCCCGTGAGAAAAGCCCTTACCAAGCAGTTTCGCGATATCTTTCATCACTACCGCGAGCACGGAATCCGAGAGACGCTCCGCTGGTTTCACGGAAAGGACGCGCCGGTCATCGTCCAGTTCGCGAAGTATGGCATCGCGGGCGCGATCGCCACCGTTGCCAGCCAGGGAACCTGGTTGCTGCTCTGTTTTACCGTGTATCCCGCCTTCTCGGCCGAAGAGATCCAGCAGTACCGGGAAATCTTCGCCAAGGTCGGATTCGTGCTGTCTCCGCTGGAGATCGAGCAGTTGAATCTGGGACACGACGCGCGGGCGTTGAACTCGACCTACGCCAATATCTGGGGGTGGGTCTTCGGAAACTTCGTGGCCTACATCGTGAACGCGATCTGGGTCTTCCAGGGGGGGCGACACAATCGTTGGTTGGAGTTTCTCTATTTCACGATCATCTCCGGCATCGCCACCATTGCCGGCCTAGCGATGGGCCCCCTGCTCATCAAGCTGTTCAAGATTCCCACGGGCTTGTCCCAGCTCTCCCTGCTGATCACGGCGGTATTGGTGAACTATCTTTGCCGGAAATACTTCGTGTTTGCAAAGTAAAAGCGCAAAATTCCCTGAGAGTCAAAGTACTCCAGTAGATTTTACCCAGAAAACGGGAACGGATTTGGCGCGCAGAGATGATGGGTATTTCCGGTCCCGCGGGCCGAGGCGTTCCCCGTCCACGCGGTCGATCCTTCACCCCATGGGTAGCGCCCCGGGTTCGCGCCGAAGGGAACAGCCGGAGCTTCCCGCCTCTCGCGACTTTCTAGCCAGGCGCTTTCTCCCGAACGAAGCTTCCGCCGCTCGGGCAAAGACTTACTCGCCCAGCGATTTCGCCGGAGCTTTCTCCTTCGGGGCGTGGGCCTCCTTGTCACCATCGTGGTGCTCATCTCCGTGGGCTTTCTCGGCCTTGGCTTCGTCACCGTGATGAGCATCTCCATGGCCTTCGCCCTTCTCACCGTGATGAGGGTCGGCGTGATCGCCACTTTCTCCGTGGTGATCCCCTTCCCCGTGGTCGCCATGGCCATGATGCGGCTGGTGCAGCGTCTGGGTTTTCTCCCAATCGTGTTTTTCACAGGCCCCGAATCCGAGGACCATTGCCAGGGCGATGCCGGAAGTGAGAATCTTGCGATGCATGCCGTCTGGTAGCGTCATTCAGGGGCCTTCGCAACCAAAACCCGCCCCGGTTTCCCCGGCATTGGCCCGGGAACGCAATCACCCTTCAAGTCCGAGAATCCCCCTGGCACTCTCGACATCGCGGGCGATCTGGGCCTGGAGCGAATCAAGCCCTTCGAAACGGCGCTCGGCCCGGAGGAATTCCACGAAACGGACTTCCACTTCCTGCCCATACAGATCGCCCTGCCAATCGAGAAGGTGCACCTCCAGGAGGCGCTTCGCGGCATCGCCCTCCACGGAGGGACGGTAACCGAGGTTGGCAACACCCGGATGGGGTTTCCCGGATTCTCCGTCGATTTCGATCCGCACCGCATAGACGCCGGTGGGCGGCAATTGCTCGCTGTGAACCGTCAGGTTGGCCGTCGGGAAGCCGATTTGGCGTCCCAATCGACGTCCCTCGATGACCGTGCCCAATACGGTGTAGGGCCGGCCGAGCAGTGTCTCGGCAATGGCGAAATCACCGCCGGCGACCGCCTCCCGGATTCGGGTGCTGCTGGCCACCATGCCTTCGACTTCCACCGTCTCGACCCCGGAAACGGCGAAACCGAGTTGCCTGCCCAGGTCTTCAAGCAAGGAAAGGTCTCCATCCCCCCCCTTTCCGAACCTCCAATCGCGCCCGACACAGATCCGAGCCAAGGATCGCGCGCTCTGGTCGAGGTGATGAACGAACGCTTCCGCCGGGGTTTCCGCGAATGCGCGATCGAAGGTGACGATAATCACGAGTTCGACTCCGAGATCCTCGATCAACCGAAGCTTGTGCGAGGTGGCGGTGAGCAGGCGCGGAGCGTAGGTCGGTGCCAGCACTCGAACCGGATGCGGGTCGAAAGTGATCACGCAGGCGACACCGCCGGCCACGGCCGCCGAATCCTGGGCCTCCCGGATGACCGCCTGGTGCCCCCGGTGCACCCCGTCAAAGACACCAATGGCGGCGTGAACGGGACGCCCGATCGCCGCCAGTTCATCGATGGAACGAAGGACGGTCATGGGCTTTCACGAAGCGAAGAGTCGATCTCAGGCTCCGCGAAGCCGGGATACTTCCGGAAGCGAAAGCATCTTCGCGATCAGTTCCCGCCGGTCGCCGTGCTTGAGTTCTTCGAAGGTGACCGAGCGATCCAGGTCGAATTTCCCGGACTTCGTTCGGCGCAGACTCTTCAGGTGAGCCCCGCAACCGAGTTTCTCCCCGATATCGTGGGCGTAGGTCCGCACGTAGAAACCTTTGCTGCAGACCACCGTGAAATTGACGACCGGCAGTTCGATCCCGTCGATCCGGTAGTTGTAGACGTGAACGAATCGCGGCTCGCGCTTCACCTCCTTGCCTTGGCGCGCCAACTTGTAGAGTGGCACCCCGTCTTTCTTGATGGCGGAAACCATCGGCGGCGTCTGGTAGAAATCACCGCGAAACTCGTCGAACGCGGCGCGAATCGTCGCCTCATCGAGGTCGGCCGGCACCTCGCGCTCCTCGAGCACCTCCCCCTCGGCGTCCTGGGTGTTGGTGGTGGCGCCCAGTTGGAGCGAACCGACATATTCCTTGTCCTCGGCCATGAGGAGGTCCTGGATCTTGGTGCCCCGCCCGACCACGAGAATGAGCAGCCCCGTGGCCATCGGATCGAGCGTGCCGCAGTGTCCGATCTTCTTGATACCCAGGGAACGCCGCGCCACCGCCACTACGTCGTGAGACGTCATGTCCGGGCCCTTGTCCACCAACAAAACTCCGTCAATTGATTCCATTGATTCGCTTGGCTACTTCTGTCAAAAAACGTTCCGCCGCTTCCTCGAGCGGCCCTTTCATGCGGGCTCCGGCGGCCAGTTGGTGTCCGCCTCCGCCGAACACGGCGCAGACCCGCCCCACGTCGATGCCGGGGGTCTTGGAGCGCGAACTGACACGGATCTTCCCATCGGACATCTCCTCGAAAAAGACGGCCACGATCACCGAGTCGATCGATCGGATGACATCGATGAGGCCCTCGGTGTCACCGGGGCGCATGCCGACCGATTCCGCCATTTCCAGGGTCAGCTTGACAGCCACCACCCGGCCTCCCTCCCTGATGTCCATGTCCTGGAGCAGGTCCCGGAGTAGGAGCAAGCGACGCATGGGATAGCTCTCGTAGAGCTGCTGGGAGATGTGACCGACATCGAGCCCCCGGTCGACCAGGTCGGCGGCGATCCGGTAGGTCGCGGCGCCGGTGCTGGGAAAGCGGAAGGACCCCGTGTCGGTGGAGATGGCCGCGAAGAGCGCGTCCCGGCCGGCGGAAGTCAGGGACCAGCCACTGGCGGTGATGAGATCGAACACGATCTGGCCGGTCGCCGGCGAGGCGGTATCCACATGGTTCAGATCGCCGTAGTGATTGTTGCTGACGTGGTGATCGATGTTGATGACCGGGCCGTGATTCCGGAAGGCCGCCCAGGTGCCGTCACCGACCCGATCGTGTCCGGCGGCATCCAGGACCACGATCAGATCGACGGGAATCGGCGTTTCGATTTCCCGGGCCGCATGAAAGGACTCTGTTCCCGTGAGGAAACGGAGGGTGTCGGGGACTTCGTCCTCGTTGACCAAGTGCACGGTCTTCCCGATCTCCTTCAGCGCTTCGGCGAGAGCGATCGAAGACCCGATCGCGTCCCCGTCCGGTCTCCGGTGGGTGATGATACCTAACGTGTTCGCCGGGGTAATCGCGTTCGCGATTTGCGCGAAGGAATCGGTATGGTGAGTAGCTTCAGCCATGGAGCAATCGTGCTGGCGGGCGGCGCGTGGACTGGTGGGCAACCTTCGCGGGCCGCGAACCCCGAGTTCAGTCGCGGTGTTCGTCCGTTTCGCCCTCCCAATCGGGTTCCTCACCTTCGTCAGTTTCGTCCGGAGGCAGGTCGCGCGCGATTTCATCCAGCAGGTTGACTACCCGGACCCCGCGTTCGATCGAGTCGTCGACGCGGAAATGGAGTTGCGGGGTGTATTTCAGGACCACCCGTTTCATCACCTGCGACTGGATATGGCCGCGCTTGCGCTCGAGTTGCTCCAGCACGCTGCGTCTCCGCTGAGGATCTCCCACCACGCCGACAAAGACATGGGCGTGACGCAGGTCGGGCGTCACATCGACATCATGGATGGTCACGAGCACGTCCTTGAAATCGAAGTCCCGCTCCAGGCAGGTACCCAGCTCACGTTTCAGCAATTCGCTGACTCTGGCGAGGCGGTTGCTCATGGATAAGAAAGAAAGCAGGAAGGAATCGGGGCGGCGCCCAGAGACGGGCCAAGTGGCCGAAACGGCCGAAGGGACACGGGGACAAACGGGCGAGCCGGGAAATTCGCGACCCCACGACTGCCAGGATTCGCCGCAGAATCAGAGGGTCAGTTCCAGCTTCTCGAGTTCGTAACACTCGATGACATCGTTCTGCATGTAGTCGTTGAAATCCCCGAGCTTGATCCCGCATTCGAGACCGTTGCGGACCTCGTTCACGTCATCCTTGAATCTCCGGAGGGTGACGAAGCCGCCATCGTAGACCGCCTGCCCGTCCCGAAGCACCCGAGCCCGTGCCTTGCGGTTAATCCGACCGTCGGTGACGAAGCAGCCACCAACACGCCCGGAGGAAGTCTTGAATACCTCGCGAATCTCGGCATGCCCGAGAACGTTCTCACGGGTTTCCGGGTCGAGCATTCCCAGCATGGCGTCCCTGACTTGATCGAGCAGTTCGTAGATGATCGAGAAAAGCTTCACCTGGACGCCCTCCCGCTTCACCAGGGGCACGGCCTTGTTCTCGATCTTGGTGTTGAATCCCAGAATGATGGCGTCGGAGGCGCTGGCGAGAAGCACGTCGGACTCGGTGATCGGTCCGGCATCGCCGCGGATGACCTCAAGATTGATCTTGTCGGACTGGATCTCCTTGAGCGCGCCAATGATGGCTTCGACCGAGCCCTGCACGTCGGCCTTGAGAATGGCCTTGAGCGTTTTCTTGCTACCCTCCTCGATGTTGGCGAACAGGGTTTCCAGCGCGGAACGCTCCTTCGGCTTGAGCTTCGCCTGGCGCGCGATCTCGATTCGCTCCACGCTCAGCTTCTTCGCGTGGCGCTCGGAATCCATCTGGACCAACTCGTCCCCGACGTTGGGCACGTCGGAGAAGCCGACCACTTCCACCGGGGTGGCCGGAGTGACTTCCTTGACCCGGTCACCGAGATCATCGATCAGGGCCTTCACCTTGCCGTGATAGTCGCCGCAGATGAACGGAATGCCGACCCTGAGCACTCCCGACTCCACCACCACGGTGGCGGTCGGTCCCTTGCCCGGTTCGGTTCGCGCTTCGATGACAACGGCTCGCGCGGGACCATCCTCGTTGGCTTTCAGTTCCATCACCTCGGCCTGGAGCGTGATGGCCTCGAACAGTTCGTCCAGTCCCTGGCCCGTCTTGGCGGACACCTCGACGCAGAGCGTGTCGCCACCCCAGTCTTCCGGGGAAAGCTCACGCTCCTGGAGTTGCGACTTCACCCGATTCACGTCGGCGCGAGGCAAGTCCACCTTGTTGATCGCCACCATGATGGTGACGTCGGCGGCCCGGCAGTGATCAATGGCTTCGAGCGTCGTCGGCATGATGCCGTCGTCGGCGGCGATCACCAGGACGACAATGTCGGTTACGTTGGCGCCACGCGCCCGCATCTCGGTGAAGGCCTCGTGGCCCGGGGTGTCGATGAAGGTGACCCTTTTTCCCTCGCGCTCCACGCTGTAGGCACCGACGTGCTGGGTGATGCCCCCGGCCTCGCCTTCGACAACGCGGGAACCCCGGAAGTAGTCGAGGAGCGAGGTCTTTCCATGATCGACGTGCCCCATGAAAGTCACCACCGGCGGACGAGGCTTGAGCAGGTCCTCTTCCACCTCCTCGGGGGCTTCGGGTTCCTCGATCACCTCCTCGACCTTGTGAACACCGCCGCCCTTTTCGCGCTTCTCCTTTTCGAAGATGAAGCCGTGCTTCTCGCAGACCTGCGCGGCGATATCCGGCTCGATCGACTGGTTCTGGTTCACGAAGACGTCCAGCTCCATCAAGTCCTTGATGAGCTTGAACGGCTTCATATCCATCAACTCCGCCAGGTCCTTGACGATGATCGGCGGCTTGATGTTGATGATCTTGCCTTCTTCACCCTCGATCACTTCGGCCGGCTCCTCCTCCTGGGGAACCTCCTTTTCCTCCTCCTTCTCCGGTTCGGCGGGTTTGGTCAACTTCGGAGCCCGGGCGCCGTCGGCATCACCGAGGTGCCCGAACATGGACGCCTCCTCCTCCACATCGGGCTTCGTCTTGCCCTTGCGCGCCGCCTTGCGCTCCTCTTTCTCGAAGAGATTGAGGGCGTTCTTCTTCGCTTCGTCCAGCGATTCGGGCTCGGGAGTGTCCTTGGATTGGGATGCCATTCGATACAGGTTCAAAAATCGGGGTTTTCCCGTAACCGGGAGTCCAGCTCGCGACCTCTCGAATGCGAGGGTTGGCCGCGAGGGACGGAATTGTACTCTATTTTAGCTTTTTTGGGTGAAAATATAGTGCGCCACGCCAAGTGCCACCCTCTTGCCGAAGGGGCGCCCGGTGTGCGACGGAATGAAATCAGGCCTGGGGCGCCTCCTCCTCTTCCTCGGAGGATGGCGAAGGATCCGAAGCGGTTTCGGGTTCCGCATCGACAGGCTCGGCCGCGGATTCCTCCGTTTCGTCCCCGGCTTCCTCGGAAGCGTCGGCGGTTGCGCCGGCGTCCGCGTCTCCGGCGGACTCCTCCGATGCCTCGGCGGCCGCCTCGTCCGAAGCGGGTTCAGGAGCGGCATCGCCACCTCCGAAGGCCGACTCGGCCTTGGCGAGGATCGCGGCGCCCTCTTCTTCGGAAACCTCGAGAATTTCGGCCACATCGACGGCATCCACGTCATTCGCCAGCATTTCGAGAGAGGTGATCCCGCCCCGGACCAGTCCGAGAGCGACCTCCATCTCGATCCCGACCTCGCTGGCCAGCCCCTTCGCGGCGTCGGTAACCCGCGCCTCGAAGGCTTCGTGAGCGGACTCGTCCTTTTCCACCTGAACATCCCAGCCGACGAGGCGGGACGTCAGGCGGGCGTTCTGGCCGCGACGCCCGATGGCCTTGGAAAGCTCCTCCTCATCGACCGTCACCCGGACACGATGCTCCTCCTCGTTCAGAGCGATGGAGCGGATCTTGGCCGGCTTGAGAGCGTCCTCCACGAATTCGCGGACGTTGTCGCTCCATCGGATGATATCGACCTTCTCGTTGTTGAGTTCTCGGACGATATTCTTGACGCGGGCACCGCGGAGACCGACACAGGCCCCCACCGGATCCACTTTCTCGTCGGCGCTGTAGACCGCCACCTTGGTTCGGTAGCCGGCCTCGCGAGCGAGGGCGCGGATCTCGACCGTGCGATCGGCAATCTCGCTGACTTCCGACTCGAAAAGGCGACGAACGAAATTGGGGTGACTGCGGGACAGGATGATCTCCGGACCGCGAGGTCCATTCTCGACAGCCACCACGTAGGCGCGGATGCGGTCGCCGATATTGTATTCCTCGGTGGATACCCGCTCCCGCGAAGGCATCACGCCCTCGAACTTCCCGAGATCGACCATGACATCGCTGCGCTCGAATCGGCGAACCGTGCCGCTGACGATGTCGCCGGCGCGATCCTTGAACTCGTCGTAGATCATTTCCTTCTCCGCCTGGCGGAGACGCTGCATCATCGCCTGCTTGGCCGTCTGGGCGGCGATGCGGCCGAAATTCTTGGGAGTCACCTCCACCTCCAGTTCCGAGCCGACCTGAGCCTCGGGACTGATACGCCGCGCGGTGAAAATATCGATCTCCTCGTAGGGTTTCATCACCCGGTCCACGACCACGAGGGTAGACGTCACCTTGATCTTGCCCTTCTGCGGATCGATGTGAATCTTCAGCTCTCGAGCGGGCCCGATGCTCTTGCGGGAAGCGGACAACAATGCGCCTTCCAAGGCTTCGACCATCGTCATGCGGTCGATACCCTTTTCTTTCTCATAGTATTCGAATAGCGCCAGAAGTTCGTTAGTCATGATACGCGGCGGGACAGGTGGCAAAACCGGGTGAAAAAAAAGAGCGGGACAAGTCCCACTCCAACTTCCACTTCGCCTGAGTGGCAGTAAGCAACTCAGCAACCCAGTGTTGCAGGTCGGCCAACATAGGCACAACCTAAAATACTGGCAAGTCTGAAATCCCTCGCTTTCCTGCGGTAATGCCGTTCCTCCCGCAAGCAATCACCTTCGACGCCGCGGGCACCCTCTTTCATCTCGCCGAACCGGTCGGACGCACCTATTCCCGATTCGCGCGAAGAGCCGGCCTCATGCTGGAGGAGAGCGCTCTCGAAGCCGGGTTCCGCGGCGCGTGGAAAGCGGCTCCGCCGATGCATTCGAGCCGCTTGCCGGATTCGGTCTCGGAAGCCCACCCGCGAGAGGTCGCTTGGTGGAAGGAGCTGGTCGATACCGCGTTCCGGTTCGCGGGAGCCGAGCGACCGATCTCCGAGGAGTTGTTTCTCGCCCTGTTCGATCACTTTGGCAAGGGCGCCGCCTGGCGGCTCTATCCGGAAACGCGGGAGGTTCTCGAGCAACTGTCCGACAGATTCACCCTCGGGGTCATCTCGAACTTCGACCTTCGCTTCCACTCCATCGCGAAGGAATTGGAACTCTCGGGGCATTTCGATTCCGTGATCCTCTCCGGCGAAATCGGTGCCGCCAAGCCCTCGCCCCTGATCTTCGGCGAAGCCTGTCGCGATCTCGAGCTACCCCCGGAGGCGATCCTCCACGTTGGCGACGACCCGGAGGCCGATTGGGCCGGTGCGGAAGCGGCCGGGCTCCGGTCCTTTGCACTGGAGCGTCCCCGGCTCAGTCTCAGGGATCTGCTGGCGGAGCTCTCCTGAAACCGGGGAACTTTCGCTTGCGCCCCCTTGGTTCCTGAGTAACCTCACACGCTCCCGGCGGAGCGGGCTTCGGTTCCCGCATCATCCCCTGCCAAGGTCATTTGGGTGGATAGCTCAGTTGGTAGAGCAGTGGCCTTTTAAGCCATTGGTCCTGGGTTCGAGTCCCAGTCCACCTACGGCCTTGCCTTCCCGATGGCCCGTCGATGCGCCGGGTGCCATCGATCGCGAACTTCGCCTCTTCCCCCCCTCCCCTCCCGCGCCTTTCTCCTCATGCGTTTGCTTGCACCTCTGTGGGGCTTTCTCGGCGTGACGATCCTGCTGGGATTTGCCATCTGGAGGCTGACGCCGCGCGCGTTCGAAGCCTTCGATCACGAGTGGACGCTCCTTCACTGGATCGGGTTCTCCCTCTGGCTCGTCTTCATGGCCGTGGGCGAAGGATACCGTGGTTTTCAGAAGCGGTTTTCCCCACGAACCGCGGCGCGCATCCGTTTCCTTCGGGATCATCCCACCCCGCTGCGTACCACGCTGGCTCCCCTCTTCTGCATGGGCTATTTCCACGCGAGGAAGCGCACCCGCATCACCGCGATCGCCCTGACGCTGGGCATCGTCCTGCTCGTCCTCCTGGTTTCGCTCTGCCCCCAGCCGTGGCGGGGTATCATCGACGTCGGGGTGGTCGTGGGACTGGCGTGGGGCTGGATCAGTTTCGCCGTCTTCACTTTCCAAGCCCTGACGAAGTTCGAGTTCCCTCACTCTCCGGAGACGCCCTGAGTCGTCTCCGCGCGTTTCAGGGAGAGCCGAAACACGGTTCCCTCGCCGAGTTCCGACCGCGCCTCGATGGAACCTTCCATGCGTTCGAGCAGGCGCGCGCAGACCGAAAGCCCGAGGCCGCTTCCCTCGATCGACTCCGAGGAACAGGCCCGGGCGAAGGGCTCGAAAATGCGTTCCAGATCCGCTGCGGCGATGCCGGTCCCGTTGTCGGCCACGGTGAGAATGACCTTTTCCCCCTCGCCTTCCTCGGTATCGCAGTCGACCTGGATGACGGGAGCGCGATCCGGGCTGCGGTATTTGATGGCGTTCTGGAGCAGGTTGATGAAGACGCGCGTGAGAGCGGAGTCGTTCCCGATCACCGCCGGTAGATTCTTCCCGATGACGATGGTGGCGCCGGATTCCTGGATCGGCTGCGCCAGCGATCGTTTCACCGCATCGAGAACCCCGCCGAGTTCGACTTCCGAGACCGGAAGCGAGGCGCCCCCGGAACTCGCGTATTCGTGCACATCCTCCACCAGTCGCGTCGATTGCTGGAGGATGCCGTCGAGCTGGGTCAGCATTGTTCCCGTCGTATCCGCATCCCCCTTGGCGTTGGCTTCCCTGGCGAGGGAGGAAAAGAGCACGGCGGAAGAAAGGGGCGACTTCAGGTCGTGCGAGACGACGGCGGCGAATCGCGACAGCGAATCGTTGCGGCGCTCCAGTTCCTGCTCGGTCCGTTGCTGAACGACGATTCGCTCCTCCAGTTCGCGGTTCACCTTCTCCAGGCCGGGAAGGCGAAGGGCGCGAGGAGCCACCCGGATCATCGAAAGAACCGTTGCCCAGGACACCACGGCCGTGATCAATTTCAGCAAGCCCGAGAAACGATACCATGGCTGCCAGAAGATCGTGGCTTCCACCAGGTGAGTGCTGCCGCAGGAGAGGATGAAAGCCCCGAAGAGCCAGAAGATCCGCGGAAAGACCAGTTCCCCCCGCTTCTGAAGAACGAAGAATACGAGTGCCGCGGGAATCGCGAGGTAGGCTCCGAAGATCAGGGAGTCGGAAGCGATGTGAAGCCAACCGTGGCCGGTGGTCCAGTTCCCGCAATGCCATCGAGGAGGAAACCCCTCGGTGCTGAAAAGGTTGGCGAAGAAATTCATATCCCTGATAGCAGCAAGCAGCATCCGCTCCAGGTCTCGGGAGCGCGAGGGAAATCAGCCGCCGATCTCCTCGGGGATCGATCCGGCCAACTACTGGCCGAAGAGGTTCTTCAGCAGGGCTTTGCCGGTTTTCTCGAGGCTGTCGAGCGTGTCCTTTCCGGTGCCGAGGACGTCGGACAGGTTGCCCAACGGAGTTACCAGATCGACCTTCGGCTTGGCAAGGTCCCCTTTCGAACTGACCTCGACGGCCAGCTGTCCGTCGCGCATGACGGGACTGAGAATGAGAGAGCGGAGACTCGGAGAGGCGAAGTTGCCGGCCTTCTGCTGAAGGTAGGTGTCGACCTTGCCCTCGATCTGGCGGGTCAATTCCGGTGATGCCACCAGCAGTGCCTGCATCTTGTGCTCGTTCGTCCCGGTATGGAAC
>JAUIGT010000144.1 GCA_030432615.1 Verrucomicrobiia bacterium | reverse complement strand
GAATTCGGGCGCATCTGGATGGGCACCCGGGGCGAGGGACTGGTTCGGCTGGAGGTCGATGGCCGGATCACCCGGCTGACACACGAGCCGGAGAAAGGCGCGGGCTTGCCCCACGATTCGGTCACCGTGCTGCATGAGGACGTGGATGGACGCCTCTGGATCGGGACCATGGGAGGCGGGGTGGTGCGCTGCATCGAATCGGGTGACCGGGTCTCGTTTCTCTCCGCCATCACCGTGAACCTGCCGGTGACCGACACCGATGAAGAGTCGAATTCCACGGAACTGCTTCCCGAATGCCGGCACGTCACCGCCATCGCCCGCGACGGGGCGGGCCGAACCTGGGTGGCCAGTTGGGAAGGGCTCTTCCTGCTCGATCGGGAACTCGGTCAACTCACTCATTACCGCGCGTTGGATCCGAAGCCAGCGAAGCTGTCGGCGGACGGCCTGCTCAGCTTGGCGGCCGATGGAAAGGGATTTCTCTGGATCGGAACGGTGAACGGCGGGCTCAATCGTCTCGACCCGGTGACCGGCGAGGTGCTCGCCTTCGATCGAGCCTCCAGCGGAATTCCGGACGACCGCATCGCCGGTGTCCTGCCCGACGAGAAAGGGTTCGTCTGGGTGAGCACCAATCGTGGAGTGGCGCGATTGGATCCGAATACCGGGGACGTGCGCACCTTTGGCGAGGGCGATGGTCTGCAGGGAGGCGCCTTCCACGCGGGAGCGGCGATCCGGCTTCGCAACGGGGATCTGCTCTTGGGCGGCGCCAGCGGTTTCAATGTCATCCAACCCGATTGCCTTCCGTCCGCGAGGGAGGCAGTGGCTCCGGTCCTGGCGGGAATTTCGCTCTCGGGCGAGCCGGTGACGCCGACTCCCGGCGGTCTTCTCGAGCAACCGCTGGCGCGGACGAGTGAACTCGCGCTCCCGTTCGATGCGCGAAGCCGACTGTCGATTCGCATGGCGCCGGGCGACATTGTCGATTCTGACCGATTCTTCTACCGGTTCCGCTTGGAGGGCCAGGACGATCACTGGTCGATCGCGGGCACCGACGGTCAGGCCATCTACACCGGCCTCGTTCCGGGGCGTTATCGCTTTCTCGCACAAACCTCGCTCGACGGCCGGAATTGGAGTCAGGAAGCGGCCTCGCTGGCGTTGGTCGTGCGGCCCCCCTGGTATCGGACGTGGTGGGCCTGGGGGCTGTTCGGGGTGGGAGTGGCCCTGTTGCTGTGGTTGGTCTCCACTTGGATCAACCGCAAGCGGCTGCAGTACCAGAGCCGCATGCGGGAGCAGGCCGAGCAGCAGCGGGATCGAGCCGAGGCGGAGTTGGCGACACAATTGCAGCATGCGTTGCTCCTCGAGCAGGCGGGACGCGAGATGGGGCAGAACCGGGACGTGGCCGAATTGTTCGGCAACGCGCTCCGACTGGTGGCCGACCAGTTCGGGGCCGATCACTGTGCCATCATCTCCCTGGCTACGGACGAGGACGACGATGAGGTGGTTCGCTTCACCCAGTTGGCCGCCTATCCCGCCGACGAGAAGACGGAGAGGCTATCGGAGGAACTGCAGCATGCCCTGCGCGATGTGTTGAAGGATCGCGAGGTGACCCGCATCACGGCGGAGGGCGAGGGTGGAGAGCCCGGGAAGGTGATTGCCCGGAACTGGGCCCGGGAAGGCGCGGCGGTCTTGCGACGGACTTCGTTCCTCGATGAGATCAACGGTGCCATTCTCCTGCGCTCGCGGGAATCGGGTGGAGGCACGGTCCGTCTATCGCTGGCGGAACACCAGGTCCAGATGCTGGACGCGCTTTCGAAGCAGGTGGGAACCGCCATCGCCCAGTGGCGGATCGCGGAGAAGGAACGGAAGCATCGCGGTGTTCTGGAAGCGGCCCGGAACGCCGCCGAGAACGCCAACCAGGCGAAGAGCGACTTCCTCGCCAAGATGACGCACGAATTGCGGACGCCGCTGAACGCCATTCTGGGCTTCACCGAGGTGATGAACGAGGATCCGGAACTCAACGATCGTCAGCGGGAGGTCATGGCGATCATCAACAACAGCGGCGAGCACCTGCACGAGGTCATCAATGGCGTGCTCGACCTCGCCAAGATCGAGGCGGGCAAGATCGAGCTGCACCCGGGAAGTTTCGAACTGGAGCGCATGCTGCGATCGCTGCACAAGATGCTGAGTCTCCGGGCGCGGTCGAAGGGACTCGACTTCCCGTTCGAGCTGCTTACCGCGCTGCCTCGCGTGGTGGAAACCGACAAGAGCAAGGTGCGCCAGGTGCTGATCAACCTGATCGGAAACGCGATCAAGTTCACCGAGAAGGGGAGCGTGAGACTCGTGGCCTGGGCCGAGGTGGCCGGCGAGGTCGTCCAGGAGGGCAACGTCCACAGGCGTCCCGTGCGGATCTTTTTCGAGGTGCGGGACACCGGGAAGGGAATTCAGCCCGAGGACCTGGAAACCCTCTTCGATCAATACACCCAGACCGAGACCGGGAAATCCGCCGCCGACAGCACCGGGCTGGGACTGGCGATCGCCAAGGCCTTCGCGGAATTGCTGGGCGGCGGAATCGAGGTCGAGAGCCAAGTGGGCGAGGGCACGGTCTTCCGCCTCTCGATCGCCTGCGATGAACTCTCGGGAGAGGGGGGCGCCGCTGAAGGAGGGGAGGAGAAGCGGTCGATCACTCCGGGTGCCGGACGCGGGACTCCGGCGAAACCGGGCGTGCGCCGTCTCGCGGAGGATCAGCCCGAGGTGCGGATCCTGATCGCGGAAGACCAGTTGCCGAACCGGTTGCTCCTGCGGAAACTCCTGCAACCGGCCGGGTTCGTGCTGCGCGAGGCCGAGAACGGGGCCGCTGCCGTGGAACAGTGGCGGGAGTGGCATCCGCATCTCATTCTCATGGACGAGCAGATGCCCGAAATGACCGGGCGCGAGGCGACCCAGGCGATCGTCCGGGAGGCCTCCGGTTCCGCCGTGCTCGCCGAGGCCGGGGAGGAGGGCGCCGTTCCGGTGATCGTGGCCCTGACCGCTTTCGCCCTCGACCAGAATCGCAGTGCCGCCATCGAGGCCGGATGTTCCGATTTCCTCGCCAAGCCGTTCCGAAGCGAAGAGCTGTTCGGCGTGATCGCCCGCAACCTGCCGGACATTCGGTTCGAGGGGGCGGAAGGGGCGGGCGACCGGGAACGGGGTGTCCACGACTCGAGCGCGGTGATGCTGGCGGGCTGAAGCGGCTCGCTTCGTAAGGTTCGGCGCGGCAGCGCGGAGGCCCGAGTCCCGCGATGGAAACCCGCCACCCGAAAGGATTCGACCGGAGTCCCGGATTCCCCACGGGTCAAGGCGGTCTCGTCGCTACCGAAGCTCCGGCTCTTCGTCCGGGTGAGGGCACGAAAAAAGCCGGCCCGGGTGGAACCCGAACCGGCTTTTTCGATGAAGTGATGGGGTGTTCGAAGCGTGGCTTCGAACTCGGCGATCAATCCTCGCTGGAGGTGTCGTCCGACTCCTGGCCGGGACGCCATTCTTCCTGGGCGATGTTGAAGGCCTGTTCGAGGCCGACGAGATCGGAACTCGGACGCAGGGCCTCGAAGGCCGCGGTTTCCTTCTTGAGTTCTTCTTCGCTGTATTCGGCCGCCTTGATGGAGAGACCGATGCGGCGCTCGACGCGATCGACCTTGATGACGCGGGCTTCCACCTCGTCGCCGACCTTGAGGACGTCCTTGACCTTGGCCACGTGATCCTCACTGAGCTGCGAGATGTGCACGAGACCGTCGATGTCGTCCTGGAGCTGGATGAAGGCGCCAAAGCTGGCGATCTTCGCCACGGTGCCCTTGACCAGGTCGCCGACCTTGAACTTGGCGTCGATGGCGTCCCACGGATCGGTCTCGAGCTGCTTGATGCCGAGGCTGATGCGCTGGTTGGTCTTGTCGATGTCGATGACCTGGGCCTCGACTTCCTCGCCCTTCTTGAGCATTTCGCTCGGGTGATTGATCTTGCGGGTCCAGCTGAGATCGGACACGTGGATCATGCCGTCAATGCCGTCCTCCAGCTCCACGAAGGCGCCGTAGGCGGTGAGGTTCCGAATCTCGCCCTTGATCGTGCTGCCGATCGGGTAGCGGGCATCGACGTCGTCCCACGGATTGGGCTCGAGCTGGCGAACGCCGAGGGAGATCTTCTGCTCGTCCTTGCTGACGGCGAGGACCACGGCCTCGACCTGCTGGTCGACGCTGAGAACGTCGCTGGGGCGGGTGATCCGCTTGGTCCAGGAGAGTTCGGACACGTGGATGAGACCTTCCACGCCCTGTTCCAGTTCCACGAAGGCGCCGTAGGGGACCAGCTTGGTGATGCTGCCCTTGACGGTGGAGCCGATGGGATACTTGGCGTCGATGTCTTCCCAGGGATTGTTCTGGAGCTGCTTGAGACCGAGGGAGACGCGCTCCTTCTCTTTGTCCACATCGAGGATCTGCACGGTGAGCGGCTGACCGATGATGAGCATTTCGCTGGGGTGATTGATGCGGCCCCAGCTCATGTCGGTGATGTGCAGGAGACCGTCCATGCCCTGGAGGTCGATGAAGGCACCGAAGTCGGTGAGGTTCTTGACCAAGCCATCGACGGTGTCGCCGATCTTGACGCTTTCGAGGAACTGGGCCCGCTGCTCGGCGCGCTCGGCCTCGATGACTTCGCGGCGGCTGAGGACGACGTTCTTCCGGTCGTCGTTGATCTTGACGATCTTGAATTCGTAGACGTTGCCGACGTATTCGTTGAGATCCTTGGGCGGGATGATGTCGATCTGGGAGCCGGGGAGGAAGGCCTCCACGCCGACGTTGACCATGAGGCCACCCTTGACGACGGACTTTACCTTGCCCTTGACGAGTCCGCCTTCGTTGTAGACGGCGACAATCTTGTCCCAGTTCTGCTTGTGGGCGGCCTTCTCCTTGGAAAGGACGACCATGCCTTCCTCGTTCTCGAGCTTCTCGAGGAGGACTTCGACTTCATCGCCGACGGCGAATTCTTCGTCCTCGAATTCCGAGATGGGGATGATGCCTTCGGATTTCGCGCCGATGTCGACGATGACGTACTGCTTCTTGATCTCGAGAATGGTTCCGTGCACGATCGAATTCTCGCGATACGTGTGGAAGTTGTTCTCGATGAGCTGGGACAGCTCGGGGTTGGTGGTTTCAATGGCGACTGCCATGGTATGTGGTGGGTTAGGGTTGGGTTGTTAGGTTAGTTCGGCCTGCCGACGATTGCCCCACGATGGATCCGAGTCCTCGGGGCGCCTGCGACTCGGGCGAAGAGGGCGGCTAATCTCGCCCGGAAAGCCTTGATGGCAAGGGGAAACTCCGGGCCTTCTCAGCCCTCCGATCCGGGTGGTTCCAGCTCGGATTCGAGGGCGTTTCCGGGCCGGACGGTGCCGCAGTTCCAGCACTCGCCGAACTCCTTCTCCACGAATTCCCCGCACTTCGGACAGGTCCAGTCGGTGAGCTTCTCGGTGTCCGGCGGCTGGTATTCCTCCAGGAGTTTCAGGGCCCGGTCGTAGTCGTTGTCGTCCACGACCCAGAGTTCGGGAAACACCTCGGTGAAGGGAATCTCGCCGGCACCGACCTGGGCGCTCTGGTTCTTGATGAGTGTGGCGATGCCCTCCGACTCCAGGATGGCCTGGAAATGGCCGACCCGGGCGAATTCGAGGTGTTCGTAGATCTTCTTCATCGGGTCGGGGAGAGCGGTGGCCGGAGCTACAGGGGAACCGGCTTGTCGCCGATCGTGGGACGATTCGGCTCATGAGCGTAGCAATGCGCGAGACCGATGGCAAGAGCGTCGGCGGCATCGGGATCGGGCGTTTCCGTGAGCCCGAGCAGGGCCCGCATCATGAAGGCGACCTGCTGCTTGTCGGCGGCTCCGCGGCCGACGACGGCCTGCTTCACCCGCTTGGGAGCGTATTCGTAGATCTCCAGGCCGTGTTCGGCGGCGGCCAGGAGGGCGGCTCCGCGGGCGGCCCCGAGGGTGATGGCGGTCTTGAAACTCTGGACGTAGATGACGCCCTCCACGGCGCAGACCTCGGGCTGGTGCGCTTCGAAGACCTCGTGGATCTCCTCCCGGATCCGGACCAGGCAACCGGACTGCCTCAGCTTCGGCGGATTCTTGATGGTGCCATAGGCGAGAGCGCGATAGACGATCTTGCCCCGCCGGCCTTCGGGCGGAAGGTGCTGTTCGATCACCGCGTAGCCCGTCTTGCGCAGGGCGGGATCGATCGCGAGGACACGCATGTTTCGAGTGACAAGTGATGAAGGAAAGTCAGGAGTGGAGCAACGAACGGTCAACTCATCACTATTGACTACTCACTCACCACTGACCGTCACCTCCTCCTCCGCTTCGGACCGGGCCGCTTGGAGCGGATGGGCCGGGGCGGGGAATCGTCGAGGATGGCGGTGTAGATGTAGTCGAAGCCGTCGAGTTTCCGGCGCTCGATCTTCTGGCCGATGTAGTTCTCGACCGCCTTGGCAAAATCGAGTTCGTCGGCGGCGAGGATGGTGAAGGCGTCGCCTTCCTGCTGGGCGCGGCCCGTCCGGCCGATGCGGTGGACGTAATCCTCGGGATTCTCGGGCACCCGGTAGTTGATGACGTGGGTGACGCCGGAGATGTCGAGCCCGCGCGCGGCAATGTCGGTGGCGATGATGACATCGAATTCCCCGGAGCGGAAACCGGCCAGCGCCTTGGTGCGGTCGCTCTGGCGGATGTCGCTGTGAAGCACGGCGACGTTGGCCTCGGTGGAACTCTGCTTCAGCGTGGCGGCGAGGGAGTCGGCCTCCTTCTTCGTCCGGGTGAAGATCATGAGGCTGTCGAAATGGGTCTGGTCCACCAGGGCCAGCAGCAGGTCGTCGCGCTGGTCGATGGAGACGGGATAGAAGGCGTGGGTGACGGTTTCCGCCGGTGAGCGGCGGCCGCCGACCTCGATCTCGACCGGATTGTCGAGCACCCAGTTGGCCAAGGTCTCGATCTGGCCCGGCATGGTGGCCGAGAAGAAGAGCGTCTGCCGTTCCTTGGGACAGCGATCGATGATGCGGCGGACGTCGGGCAGGAAGCCCATGTCGAGCATGCGATCGACTTCATCGAGCACGAGGTACTTGATCTGGTCGAGCTTGATGGAACCGCGCTCCATGTGATCGAGAAGACGTCCCGGCGTGGCGATGATGACATCGGGATTGGTCTCGAGCCCGTCGAGTTGCTTGCCGTAGCCGACCCCGCCGTGGATGAGGACGACGTTGGTGGGGCGGTAGTAGGAGAAGAGGTTCATCTGGTCCTCCACCTGTGCGGCCAGTTCCCGGGTCGGCTCCAGCACCAGGCACTGCGGCTGGGAGCCGGGCACCATCTGGGAGAGGATGGGGAGGGCGAAGGCGGCGGTCTTGCCGGTGCCGGTCTGCGAGGCGCCGATGATGTCGCGTCCGTTCAGGGCCGTGGGAATGGCCTGGGCCTGGATCGGGGTGGGCGTTTCGTAGCCCGCTTTTTCGACGGCGCGTAGGATGGGACGGGAAAGACCCAATTCGGCAAAAGTGGTAGACATGGCCGGTAAAGGAGACGTGAGCGCCCTTGGTTTCAAGGGATTTCTGGCTGGCTTTCCGCCGGCGGTTCGAAGCCGCGGGAGCCGGTGGGAATTCCTGCCGCCGGCGTTTGGCCGCATTGCGTGCTGACGGAAGCCGCGAAGTCCGGCAAGAATGCGGAATGAATCAGAAACGGCTTCTCGCCACACTCGGCTTCGGTTTTCTCGGCTCGATGAGCGTCTTGTCCGCCGATCACCCGGAAGTGCCCTACCTCGACCTGAACGACGACCGCTATCGCCAGGTCCTCGTCGATCACGAAGCCGGGCAATACCTGGGGCATCCCACGACCTGCCTGCTCGATGACGGGAAGACGATTCTCACGGTCTATCCGAAGGGGCACGGCAGGGGAGGCATCGTCTACAAGCGCTCGACCGATGGCGGGCTCACCTGGTCGGAGCGTCTGCCGACGCCGGAGTCTTGGCTGACGTCGCGCGAGGTGCCGACCCTGCATCGGATGACGGACGCCTCCGGGAAGAAACGCATCGTGATGTTCTCCGGGCTCTACCCGGTGCGGATGGCGGTGACCGAGGACGAAGGCGCGACCTGGTCGGAACTGGAACCGGTCGGCGATTGGGGCGGCATCGTCACCATGGGCTGCCATTTCGAAGTCCGGGGGAAACCGGGACACTACCGGGTCCTATTTCACGACGACGGCCGTTTCATCCGGGAAGGTTCGAAGCAGGAGAAGCCGATCGTTTTCACCCTCTACTCCTCGAACACCACCGACGGAGGCCTGACCTGGAGTCAGCCGCGGACGATCTTTTCCTCGAGCGACGTCCATCTCTGCGAGCCCGGCGTGATCCGTTCGCCGGATGGGAAACGGCTCGCCGTTCTCCTGCGGGAAAACTCCCGTCGCAAGAACAGTCACGTGATTTTCTCCGACGACGAGGGCGAAACCTGGAGCGAGCCACGCGAACTGCCCATCACCCTGACCGGCGATCGTCACACCGGGAAATACGGGCCCGATGGCCGGCTCCTGATCAGTTTTCGGGGAATCACGCCCGGCATGAGTCGGGTGCGGGGCAGCGAGGAATCGACCGGGCCGATGCCGACCGCCGGAGACTGGGCCGGCTGGGTGGGCACGTGGGAAGACCTGGTGGAGGGAACCCCGGGCCAGTACGTGGTCCGTTTTCTCGACAACCACAAGGGTGCCGACACGACCTATCCCGGAGTCGAGGTGCTGCCGGACGGCACCTTCGTGCTCGTCACCTACGGACACTGGACCGCCGGCGAGGAACCCTACATCATGGGGGTCCGCCTGCGCCTGGAGGAACTCGACCGGAAAGCGGCCCGCGCGGAAACCATTTCCCTGAGTCCGGATTTCAAAAAGGTGGCCGAGTAGACCTCGTAGGTCACTGGAGACTCTCCGCGCGATCGGGATCGTTTTTCCAGGTCCGATAGGAGACCGAGAAAGTGACCGCGATCAGGATCAGCACGCCGGCCACCATGGTTCCCCACATCGGCTTTCCCGGGAGGTCAGCCAGGGCCAGCAGAGCGATGATTGCGCCGAGAATGACGAAGAGTCTTCCCCCGACGCGGTGCGTCTTTTCCCAGGCGCGCTCGCTGGCGAGAGTCCACGGAGTGCGGATACCGAAAAAGTAGTTGCTCTCGATCTTGCGGAAAGTGCCTCCGATGACCATGAAGAGAATCCCGGTGGCGGTGCCGATCCAACGGTTCATGTCCACCGCGTGGCCGAGCGCGGTGAGGATGATGGCGAGATGGAGGAGGGTGAAGAACACCAGGATCGAGATCCACGTGGCCTGGTAGGCGCCGGCGGATCGTTCCAGGTGCTCTCTTCGCGGTTCGATCCGGGGGAGGAAAAAGAAGAGCAGCGTCAGGCCCAGGGCCGCGGCGGGCAGGATCCAGACCGAAGCCCGGTCCCCCCAGGCGTCGATTTCTCCGGAGGCATTCCAATGCATCGGCACCTTCGAGCCGGCGGGAAGGGCGGACAACAGCCAGAGGTTGAGGAGGACCTGGACGCCGACTGCCGCTCCGGAAATCGCGAGGGCCAGGCGGTAGCGGCGCAGGGAGGAAACGGCGTGAGGTGTCCGGGCTTCGGTCATCGGAGTAGGCATGGCGCGACGGGTGAAAGCGTCGCGATGAAAGGCGAGCGAGCCAAGCAGAATCAATCGTAGACGGCTGTCCCGCCCTTGGCGCGAATGCGGGCGCCTCGACGATTGTCGCCGACGAGGTGGTTCCGGTATTCTTTCGGACATGTTGACGATCTCCGGCCGAGGTTCGAGCATGCGCCGCTGCGACGGCGTATCGCGTCGCGGCTTCCTGCGGGCGGGCGCCCTGGGCGTGGGAGGCGCCCTCACGCTCGGCGATCTCCTCCGGGCCGAGGCGGCCTCGGGCGTGGGAAGTTCCACCAGGGCGGTCATCAACATCCATCTCGACGGTGGTCCGCCCCAGATGGATCTCATCGATCCCAAGCCCGAGGCGCCGGCGGAACTCCGGGGCGAGTTCGGCTCGATTCCCACCAACCTGCCCGGGTTGCACCTCACCGAGCTGATGCCGAAGGTCGCCACCTCCGCCGACAAGTTCGTTTTCATTCGCTCCCTCGTCGGTTCGGCCGGTCGTCATGATGCCTTCCAGGCCCAGAGCGGTTTCGCCGCGCAGGACCTGGCCTCCATCGGTGGTCGCCCGGCGATGGGCTGCGTGGTCGGTCAATTGCTCGGTTCGCCCGACGATCCGGCGCCCGCCTTCGTGGATCTCATGCAGGGACGCGGCAAGGTGCGCGACTCGGCCCGGCCCGGTTTCCTGGGGCCCGTTCACCAGGCCTTCCGTCCAGACATTTCCCACCTCTTCCAACGGGAGCTGGAATCGGGGATGAAAGGAGAACTGGCCCGCCTTGGGGCCAAGGCCAAGGGGGCGAAGCTTTCCCTGGCGGAGGGGCTTTCCCTCGACCGGCTCGAGGATCGCGCCGGCCTGCTCGAGGAGCTGGACACGATTCGGCGTCATCTCGACGAGAGCAGCGACCAGGTGAGCGCACAGGACACCTTCAACCAGCAGGCGCTGAACCTGTTGGCTTCCGGTCGCTTGGCGGAGGCGCTCGATCTCGAGAAGGAGGACCCGCGAGTGCTGGCGCGCTATACCCCGCCGATGCGTGAATCGGAGCTGGCCATGTATACCAGCGAGGGACCCGAAGCCGCACGGAAGTTGCTCCTGGCCCGGAGACTGGTGGAAGCCGGGGTGCGGGTGGTGAGCGTTTCCCTCAGCGATTTCGACACCCACCGGAACAACTTTTCCCGCATGCGGCAACTCGGGCCGATCTTCGATCACGCGATCTGGGCGCTGGTCACCGACCTCGAGGAACGCGGGATGATCGACGACGTCAGCGTGGTGGCGTGGGGCGAGTTCGGCCGCACGCCGAAGGTCAACGAGAACGGCGGCCGCGATCACTGGCCCCGGGTGGGCATGGCGATGCTGGCCGGCGGGGGAATGAAGACCGGACAAGTCATTGGCGCGACCGACCGGATCGCTGGCGAGGCCACGGAGCGCCCGGTTACCTACCAGGACGTCTTCGCCACGCTCTACCACAACCTCGGGATCGATCCGGCGACCGCCCAGGTGACCGATCCCACGGGCCGACCGCAATATCTGGTCGGCAAAGGGCGCGTGATCCGCGAGGTGATCTGAACGATCCCGCCGGCGCGACGCGGTGCGGTGCCGGTCCCGCGAATCAGTTGACCTTGCCGAGGTCGCTGGCCTGCTTGCGGCTGTCGATCGACAGCTTGCTCATGGGATAGGAAAACTCGCTGCCGTCCTCCTTTTTCAGGACCACGTTGCCGCCGTCGAGACGGATGAAGAATGCCTGGAGCGAGTTGCCGTCGGTGTTGGTCCAGGTGAGCAGCTTGGGCTCTTCCATGGCGGCGGGCGCCGGCGCCGAGGGTTCGCCTTTCTCGAGGCTGGCACCTTCCTCGATCCATTTCTTGATCAGGGCCAGTTCGGGAATGCTGAGCCCTTCTCCGCGCTGGGGCGGGGGCATGGCGTGGGAATCGTCGCGAGGCAGACTGGCGAGTTCAACGAGCAGGCTTTCGTCGGGTTTGCCCGGCTTGATGACGGCGTCCTCGTGCTCGCCGATGAATTCCGCCAGCGTCTCGGCGTCGTCGTAGCGGATGCCCTTCTTGGCGCGCGGTCCGCTGTGGCACTTGAAGCATTTCTCCCGCATGATGGGTTGCACTTCGGATTCGAAATCCACCGCCAGGGCGGCGGGCGAACCGGACAGGGCGATCGTGGCGAGGGCGTAGCGGGCGAGAGACTTCATGGCGATTTCGAGGCGGGAGACGATCCGCGGCGCTGGGAAAGTTTCAGGGATTCGCGGCTCCGTCAACCCCCGGCTGGTTGGGGAGCCCGCCAGGTGGCGATATCGGTCTTGATCACGCTCCGGTGGAGCCAGATGAGGAGCAGGATCGGCAGGGCGCAATACCAGATCACCGAGATGAAGATAGAGCGCACAATCGACGGCGCCATCATACGTGTGACCGGGCTAAGCATGCGTCAGGGGGCGTTTGACGTGCGCCTCGTTGCCGACAACAAGGGCGAGCCGGTCAATGGCGTGCTCCGCTACAAACTTCTGGCGCTCCAGCCGGAAGACCAGCCTCAGGGCTCGGAGCGTGCGCGCACCGTACATGTGGCCGAGTTCATCTCGACCCAGACTTTGGAAGAAGCCCGCACCATCATCGTGACCGGCGCGCGCAACGAACGCAGCAGCACCCGCTAGTCCCTGTTAAAGATCGACCACCTCAATCGACTGGCCTTTGACCGCCAATGCGATTTCACCATCGCAGAGGCGCATGGCATCGCGCCCGAACACATCAAACCGCCAGCCCTGCAAGGCTGCCACATCGCGCTTGCCCGCCGCCATCAGATCAAGATCAGAGGCCG
>JAUIGT010000710.1 GCA_030432615.1 Verrucomicrobiia bacterium | reverse complement strand
CGCTGCCTCGGATCCAGGCGGTGGCGAGCGTGATGGAGACCTTTGGTTGGCGGGGAGCACGACAGGATCCGATCAGCCGGCGCGACACCGAGTCGAACGTGTTGCAGCCAGCGATCCTGGCGAACGGGACGATGGGGATCTGGCTGACGCGTCTGAGCGAGGATCACGGGATCACCGCGTTGGCGCTGGAGGATCAACCGGTCGAGCGACTGGTCGATCGTCTTTTCCTCCGTTTGCTCACGCGGGAGCCCTCGGAGGCGGAACGGGAGGGCTACGTTCGCCTGCTTCGCGATGGGTACGAAAGACGCTTCGTGCCCGAGTCCGAGCGGAAACGGGAAATCGACAAAGGCCCACGCGTCCGCGAACGCTACGTCAGCTGGTCGAATCACGTGGTCGGTCCCGCCAATACCCTGGCCCAGGAAAAGGAAGCCGAGGCCCGGTCCGGTGACCCGCCGACCAACGCGCTCGACCCCGACTGGCGCCGCCGACTCGAGGACGTGCTCTGGGCACTCCTCAATGCGCCCGAGTGGATCTACACGCCGTGACATTCCGCAAGGCCTCGTGCCATTCGAGAGCGCGATTCATCTTCCAGTCATCTGTGTTGGAATTTTCTCTTCGGATGAGCCAAAGATGAGACCGGGATGCCACCCGTTACCCCCACCATCACCGTCCTGCTCGTCGATGACCATTTCGTCGTCCGTAGCGGGCTCGCGGCGTCTCTCGATCTCGAGGACGACATCGAGGTCGTGGCCGAGGCGGAGCGCGGGGAGGACGCCGTCGAACTCTATGAGAAGACGCGCCCCAGGGTCGTCATGATGGACCTCCAACTGCCCGGGCTGAACGGCATCGAGGCCACCGAACGCCTTCGCGAGATCGATCCCGAGGCCCGGGTCCTGATTTTTTCCACCTTTGCCCGAGACGACGAGATCCAGGCCGCGCTCGATGCCGGTGCCTCCGGTTACCTCCAGAAATCCGCGAGTCGGGACGAACTCATCGGAGCTCTTCGCCAAGTCGCCGCGGGCGAGCGTTCCCTGCCCGCCGGTCTCGCTGAACATCTCGCCGACCTCCAGCTCGGACCGACCATCACCTCGCGGGAGAGGGAAATTCTCGCCCGGGTCGCCCGAGGGCGGGCCAACAAGGAAATCGCCGCCGAGCTCGGCATCGCCGAAGACACCGTCAAGCGCCACATCAGCAACGTCTTCCAGAAGCTGAACGTCAACGATCGGGCCCAGGCCACCGCCGAAGCCATCCGCCGCGGGATCGTGCGACTGGAGGAGCCGTAGCCTGGGTTTTCCGGACCACGCCTGCCTGGTCTGGTTCGGGAACGGACTCGACGAGACGCGATGCGGCCACCCCGAAAGTGGTACGCGTCCAGGGATGCGGGGAGTTGGAGTTCCGGGTTATGGTGAACCCATGATCCGATCGTCTCTCTTCCGGTTCACTTGCTCGATGGCCTTGCTTGCCTGCCTGCCTCTCCTCGCGAAGGCGGCCGACGAGGGCGTCGTGCTCGAATGGAATTTCGATGCCGAGGCGCAGCCCGGTGAATGGCAGGGCAAGGCCAAGCCGTCCGACAAGGACGTGGTTCCCGGCCCGCGGGCACCGCGTTATCCCGGGTTCGACGAGGAAAACCGCGCCGGCTTTTTTCCCGCCGGCGATGCCTGGGTACTGGTGAAGGACCAGGAGAAAGGCGGCGACGCCGACATCCGGTTTCGGAAAGGCGACACCCTCACCGTCGAAGCCTGGGTGAAGGTCAAATCGATCGGCAAGGGCGCGATGGTCTACGTGCTCGGCAAGGGACGCCACAAGGAACTGGGCGAGGGCTTTCCCGAGATGAATCAGAACTACGCGGTTCGGCTCCAGGGCAGCGGCAATGGGGCCCACCTCGGTTTTCTCTTCACCAGTGAGCACCCGGAGACGAAGAAGCGCGACTGGCACCGCTGGTGGAGCAATGCGGAAGTGCCGTCCTCCGGCTGGCATCACGTGGCCGTTTCCTACACTTTCGGAAAAGCCGACAACCTGCGGGCCTGGATCGATGGCAAGCCGACCGGGGGCACCTGGGACATGGGCGGGGCCACCGACCTGCCGCCCGTCACCGATGCCGACGACCTCGTCATCGGCACCGGCTACACGCGCTCGGCGGGCACCTCGTTCTCGGGCTGGATGGACAACCTCGTCATCCGCCGCACCGCAGTTTCCGGCGAGGAAATGGCGAGCCGTTACGCCTACAATCCGCCGCCGCCCCCGGTGACGCCCGACATGGTGCCCGACGGCGAAGTGCTGGTGCAGATCAGCGAGAAGGGCGTGCCCGAGGCC
>JAUIGT010000143.1 GCA_030432615.1 Verrucomicrobiia bacterium | reverse complement strand
ACCGGGTTGACGGAGAAGCTGAGCCCGGCGAGGCGTTCGAGAACTTCCTCGACCTGGCGGCGTTTCCATTCCAGTTGCGCCGGGTAGGCCAGGTGCTGGTACTGGCACCCGCCGCATTCGGTGAAGAGCGGGCAGAAGGGATCGACCCGGTCGGCAGACGCCTTGATGACCTCCACGAGGTCGGCTTCCGAATAGTTCGGCGAATTGCGATAGACTCGGGCCCGCACCCGTTCGCGCGGCAGCGAGAAAGGGACGAAGACCACCCAGTCACCGGCGGCGCGTCCCACGCCATGCCCGAGATTGCTGAGCGAGTCGATGGTCAGCTCGATCTCCTCGTGGTAGGCGAAGGGTTCCGGATGAAACTTGCGGGGCGGGCGGGACATGGACCGGAAACAGGAACCGCGAATGGACGCGAATCAATGCGAATGTTCGGGACGGGAAACACCGAAGAGATCGTGGTATCCGAAAAGGGAGCCGCGGCGCGGAGGGGTTCTCGTTTCCGCTCGTCGGCGGACGTTCCGACCACCTTGGCGTTGATTTTCCCCCGTACCCGGGCTTAACAGGGGGCGTCCCATTCTCCGCTCTCTCCTTCTTCCGCCATGGAACCTGTCTACCGACTCGGCTATACGCTCTCGAATCTCGTCGCCAAGCTCTACTTTCGCCGCCGGGTGATTCATCCCGAGAAGTTGGAGGTGCCGGGCGGATGCCTGGTGGTGGCGAATCACACCAGCTTTCTCGATCCGCCCATGATCGGTTCGGCCTTTCCCGAGGCCATTCACTACATGGCGCGCAAGACCCTTTTCAGCAACAGGCTGGCGGAATGGGTCTACGAACGATGCAACGCCATCCCGGTCAACCAGGAGCGCCCGGAACTGGCCACCATCAAGAAGATCCTGCAGCTGGTGAAGGACGGGGACAAGGTGCTCATCTTTCCCGAGGGCGAGCGCACCCGGGACGGCCGGCTCAAGGAGAAGGGGGCGCCGGGAATCGGGATGCTGATCGCGAAGTCGAAGAAACCGGTCCTCCCGGTCCGGCTCTACGGGGCCTACGAGGCCTTTCCCCGGGGCGCCAAGGTTCCGCGACCGGGACAGCTGACCTTGGTGGTCGGGGATCTGCTCGACCTGAACGACCAGATGGAGGGTTCCGGATTGAAAGGCAAGGAGCTCTACCAGGCGCTCAGCGACCACGCCATGGAGGCGATCGGAAAATTGAAGCTGCCCGGAACGGGAGAGTGACCCTGCTTTCCCCGAGCTTTTCCGAATCGTTGCCGACTCCAACCGCCTGAACCGGTTGCCGCCGCTACCGGAAAAAGTTCCCCTCGCGCTGAGAGGGCCGGTTTTCGGCGGATCGTTTCTTCATGGGGCTTCCCTTCGTAATTTTTTCTCGGAAAAACCGCTTGTGAAATTTTTCACAAGCTCTTAAATAGCGCCCGATCCATTCACTCATGGGAAACATTTTTCCACGCTGGCTCAATTTTCTTCCGCTGCAGGTTCTGATCGCTCTCGGGGGTGTCGGAACGCTGATCGTGGCGGTGATCTGGTACTCGTTCACGCCCAAGTACACTCGGGTGGGATACGAGCCACAGCAGCCCATTCCGTTCGATCACAGTCTCCACGCCGGACAGCTGGGGATGGATTGTCGCTACTGCCACAGCAATGTGGAGGAGTCTTCACACTCGAACATTCCCAATGCCCAGGTTTGCTGGAACTGTCACGGCCCGGGCAAGGTGAAGTCGGACAGTCCCAAGTTGGCCGTTCTGCGGCAGGCGATGGATACGAACAGCGATGGCTACACCGGGGAGCCGATCCGTTGGGTGCAGATTCACGAGACTCCCGACTACGCCTACTTCAATCATTCGGCTCACGTGAATCGCGGGGTCAGTTGCGTGGAGTGTCACGGCAAGGTCAACGAGATGGCGGTGGTGAGTCACCAGAAGCCGTTGAGCATGGGGTTCTGCCTGGATTGTCACCGGAACCCCGAGTCGCGGCTCCGGCCGATCGATGAGATCACGAATCTCGACTGGACGGCTCACGACCTGGATCGCGACGAGTTTTATGCCTATCTCGCCGGCAAGACCGGCAAGTCGGCGGACGAATTGAAGGCCGAAGGGCCGGAGAAGATCGATCAGGAGGCGTTGGGGGCCTACCTGAAGGATGCTTGGAATATTCATCCTCCCCAGGATTGCGCCGCCTGTCACCGCTGAGTCGGAGAGCGGGCTGGTGGAGTGGTGAACCCAAACGAGCAGAAGCGGAATTTTCCTTTCCAGAGAATGAAACGTCAGTGGCAACATCCAGAGACTCGAGAAACGGGCCGTCAGTATTGGCGCAGCCTCGGTGAACTGGAGGAGACTCCCGAGTTTCGGGGCTGGCTGGAGCGCGAGTTCCCGCAGGGTGCCGCCGAGCTGGAAATGGACGATGTTTCCCGACGCAACTTCGTGAAACTCATGGGCGCGGCGACCGCGCTGGCCGGTTTTGGCGCGGTGGGTTGTCATCGTCCGGTTCGTCACCTGGTGCCCTACAACGAGCACGTGGAGTGGGTGGTTCCCGGCAAGGCCTTGTACTATGCGAGTGCCAAGGGCCGTCTCGGTGGTCGTGGTTGCGATCCGCTCGTGGTCACCACGCACGAGGGGCGGCCGACTCGCGTCGATGGGAATCGACTTCATCCCGCGGTTTCGGGTGGTTCCGACACCTTCACGCAGGCGTCGGTGCTGGACCTTTATGATCCGGATCGTTCCCGTTTTCACCTGAAGCGGAACGAGCGGGTCGATGCGGCGGTGTTCGAGGCGGAGTTTCTCCAGGGATTTCGCGAGGCTTCCAAGGGGGAAGGGGTCGCCTTCCTGATCAGTGAGGCTTATGCTCCGACCCGCAATCGCCTTCTGGGTGAGGTGGTGTCCAAGTATCCCGGGGCGAAGGTCTATGGATACGAGCCGTTGGCGGCGGCGACCTTGGCGGCGGCGGAGAAGCGGGTTTTCGGCGAGGGCTTGGCCCAGTCTCCCCGTTTCGATCGCGCGGAAAAGATTCTCTCCCTTGATTCCGATTTCCTCGGGCTCGACAAGATCGGTGACGATCCGGTTATGGAATTCACGCGGGGTCGCAAGGTCGATGACGGCGCCGAGATGAATCGACTCTATGTCGTCGAGCCGGCATTTACGCTCACGGGTGGAATGGCGGACCATCGTTATCGCCTGGCGGCGAGCCAGGTGGAGCGTGTCGCTGTCCTGTTGGTTGCGGAAGTGGCCAAGCTGGTGGGTGACTCCGCCCTGGCGGGTGCCTTGAAGCCCTTGGTTTCCAAGGTCACGGCCGCGGTCTACAACAATCAGTGGATTCGTGAATGTGCCGCTGATCTCGTGGCGTCCAAGGGTAAGGCGCTGGTGGTGGCGGGTTCCCGTCAGCCGGAGTCGGTTCATGCCCTGGTGGCTGCGGTCAACGCCGCGCTCGGTGCCTACAGTGGTGACGAGCCCGTGGTGTCCGTCGTCCAGACCGAGGAATCGGGGCATCCGGGTATCACGGAGTTGGCCCAGGCGATCGAGGCGGGGCAGGTGAAGACGCTTTTCATCACCTCCGAAGCCGACCCGGTGATCGATGCGCCGTCCGATCTTGGGTTTTCGGATCTTCTCTCCAAGGTGGAGGCGGTCGTGCACCTCGGTGAGCGCCGGAACCTGACGGCGCGGGCTGCTGCCTGGCACGTGCCGGGTGCGCATTACCTCGAAGGATGGGGTGATTGGCGCTCGGCGACCGGGGTCTATTCGGTTCAGCAGCCGATGATTCAACCTCTCCATGGCGGGGTTTCCGAGATCGAGTTTCTGCTCTCCCTTCTTCAGGCGCCTGCCGATGGTGAACCTGCGCCGGCGATGCCGGGGGTGCCTGCTCCTGATTCCCCCGCGCTTGCGGAGGTGAAGAAGACTTTCGCTTCGCTTGCGGCCGGGGCCGATTGGCAGATTGCGGTTCGGGACGGTTTTGCCAAGGGTACTTCCTTCAAGCGCGTGGCGTCCGTTGCTGTGGATCCCGCCAAGGTTTCCGAAGCCTTCTCCGGCGCGGTTTCCGCCGATCTTCCCGCTCCGGGAGCGATCGAGGTCTCCCTGGTGGCTGGTTCTTCCACCTTCGATGGTCGGTTTGCCAACAATGGGTGGATGCAGGAAGCGGCGGATCCGATCACGAAGCTGACCTGGGACAATGCCGCCCTGATGAGTCAGCTCACCGCCGAGACGCTGGGGCTCGAGTGGGGTGATGTGATCGAAATCGTCGCCGGCGATTCGAAAGCAACGCTCCCGGTTCTGGTGAATCCCGGTCAGGCTGATTACACGATCCAGGCGGCGGTGGGCTACTATGGCGACCGGCTCGATGATCAGGGAGATCCGCTCGACGTGGGTTCCGTGGCTTCCGGGGTCGGCTTTTCCACCTGGGGCTTGCGCACCACCGCCGCGCCCTTCGTGATTTCCGCGGTCGAAGTGAAGAAGCTGCCCTACCAGCACGAGCTCGCGCTGACGGCGGAGCACTACTCCATGGAGGGGCGCGCGATCGTCCGCGAGGGGACGGTCGAGATGTACGAGGAGGAGCCCAATTTCGCGGGCTCGCAGGGGATGGATTCCCATATCCCCGAGAACATCACGCTCTACGAGGGGCCCGACTATGCTGATGCCGACAGTGAGCGGAATCAGAACAACATGGATCCCGCCATCGACGGGCACGCGTTCCGGGTCGATCCCGATCACCAGTGGGCCATGGTGGTGGATCTCCACAGTTGCATCGGCTGCAATGCCTGCACCGTTGCCTGCCAGAGTGAGAACAATATTCCCATCGTCGGCAAGGACCAGGTGCTTGCGGGGCGTGAAATGCACTGGATCCGGATGGATCGCTACTTCTCCTCGCCCTACGATTCCAAGACCGTGGCCGAGGCGGGGCTCGACTTCGAGAAAACCGGAGCGCCCGGGAAACGTCGGGTCGATGATGACAGTGTCGAGATGCTCCCGCAGCCGGTGGCCTGTCAGCAGTGCGAGTCCGCTCCCTGCGAGACGGTCTGTCCGGTGAATGCCACCGTGCACACGGGAGACGGGCTCAATGCGATGACCTACAATCGCTGCATCGGCACCCGTTACTGCGCCAACAACTGCCCCTACAAGGCGCGCCGTTTCAACTATTTCGACTACAACAAGCGTCCGCTCGACAAGCTGTACTACGGCCCGTTGGCTCCGGCCGCGGGGCGTGCGACCACGACCGAGCAGTTGCAGAAGAATCCCAACGTCACCGTGCGCATGCGCGGGGTGATCGAGAAATGCACCTACTGCGTGCAGCGGCTCACCGCGGCGAAGGTGGCGGCGAAGGCCGCGGCCAGGGATTCCGCGAATATCCAGGTGCCGGCCAACTCGGTGACCACCGCTTGCCAGGATGCCTGCCCGTCCCAGGCGATCACCTTCGGGAACTGGAAGAACGAGAAGGACCGCGTCACCAAGCTCAAGGGCAAGATGGGGGGCGACGGGCACGATGCTCACCCGCGCCAGTACGAGTTGCTGAAGTACATCGGCGCCCGTCCTCGCACCAGCTACCTCGCCCGCATCAAGAATCCGAATCCGAAGATGCCCGGTGCCGCCAAGGTCGGTCGGGTAACGGCGGACATGCACTGATCGTTCATCACGGATCATCGCTCCTCATCCTTTCGCACCTTTCACCTCCTCAACCTTTTAAATGGCCAACGGAACGACAGATCAGGCGTTGCACCCTTCCGAAGCGGAAGGCGTGGCGCGCGAGCCTCTGGTGCTGAACAACCGCTCTTTCAGCTGGATCACCGAGCGGATCTGCGGGATCGTGGAGAACCGGCAGCCGCTGGGCTGGTGGTTCCTGTTCATCCCTTCGGTGCTTCTTGCCGGTGTGCTCATCGGCACCCTGGTCTATCTCGTCTCCACCGGTGTCGGGGTGTGGGGAAACAACCAGCCGGTGGCCTGGGGTTGGGCGATCGTGAACTTCGTGTTCTGGATCGGTATCGGTCACGCCGGAACGCTCATCTCCGCGATTCTTTTCCTCACTCGCCAGAAGTGGCGGACCTCGGTGAACCGATCGGCGGAAGCCATGACGCTCTTCGCGGTGGTCTGCGCCGGGATCTTCCCGGGTTTCCACGTGGGTCGTTTCTGGATGGTGTGGTTCCTCGCGCCGGTGCCGAATGCCAACGCGATCTGGCAGAACTTCAAGAGCCCGCTCCTCTGGGACGTGTTCGCCGTTTCCACCTATTTCACGGTTTCCGTCATCTTCTGGTATATCGGCCTGATTCCCGACCTGGCGACCCTTCGCGACCGGGCCCGAACCAAGGTGCGCAAGGTGCTCTACGGATTCTTCGCCCTGGGATGGCGCGGGGGCAATCGCCAGTGGCAGCACTACGAAATGGCCTACCTGCTTCTGGCGGCGCTGTCGACTCCGCTGGTGCTCTCGGTGCACTCGGTCGTGTCCTTCGACTTCGCCACCTCGGTCGTTCCCGGCTGGCACACCACCATCTTCCCGCCCTACTTCGTGGCTGGCGCCATTTTCGGCGGCTTCGCCATGGTGCTCACGTTGATGCTGCCCTGCCGCCTGATCTACGGGCTGCAGGACATGTTCACGATGAAGCACATCGACAACATGGCGAAGATCATCCTGCTGACCGGCACCATCGTGGGCTACGCCTACATCATGGAGCTGTTCATCAGCTACTACGGTGCCAACAAGTATGAGAGCGACGCCTTCTACCTGCGAATTCTCGCCGGCCCCTATCGCTACTACTACTACTGCATGTTCTTCTGCAACGTGATCGCCCCCCAGATCTTCTGGTTCGAGAAGGCGCGGAAGAACCTCTGGATCGTGTTCATCGTGGCCAACTTCGTGAACGCGGGGATGTGGTTCGAGCGCTTCGTGATCATCCCGACCTCCATCTCGGTCGATTTCCTCCCCGCCCAGTGGGGGATCTATCACCCCAGCATCACCGAGAAACTCATGTTCCTGGGGACCTTCGGCCTCTTCATGACGCTCTTCCTGCTCTTCCTGCGTTTCCTCCCGGTCATCGCCATCGCCGAGGTGAAGGGGGTCTTGCCCCAGGCGGATCCGCACTACCACGACTGGAAGAAGATCAAGGAAGGCCGGCGGGGACCCGGATTTCCCCGGCCCGGCTCGCCCGATCCGTCCGACGTGAAGTGACGTCCCGAGAAGTTTTGCCGTTCGATTATCGAGTAATCCCGTGAGCACCACCGCCACCAGCACCAAGCAGCCTTTCGGTTTCGTCGCCGAATTCGAAAGCGCGACGGATCTCTATCACGCCGCCGAGAAGGTGCGCGACGCCGGATTCAAGCGCTGGGATGTCCATACGCCGTTTCCCGTTCACGGCATGGATCACGCCATGGGCATGAGAAAGTCCTGGCTCTCGGGTGTGGTTCTCGGGGGCGGGCTTACCGGCTTCCTCACCGCTTTGGTTCTGCAGTTCTTCACCCAGGTGAATCTCTATCCGACGGTGGTGCAGGGGAAGCCGACCAACCTCAACACGGTGCCGGCCTTCTTCCCGGTGACCTTCGAGCTGACCATTCTCTTTTCGGCTTTCGCCACCCTGTTCGGCCTGTTGATCTTTCTCTTCCTGCCGCGCTGGAACCACCCTCTCTTCGAGTCGGGGCTCTTCAAGAAGTTCTCCGACGATGGCTTTCTCCTCGTCATTGAATCCAAGGACCCGAAATTCCGGGCCGAAAAGACCAGGGAGTTTCTCGAATCGATCGGCGCGAAGGCGATCGAACTGGTGGAGGGCTGAACGGTGCCCACGACGAATCGATTTTTTTGAACAGCAGACGACGCCTGAACTGAACGGAACGAAATGCGCTGGTTTTTCCTCATCCTGTTTGCGATTGCGGTGATGCTGGCCGTGGGAATCGGACCCCGCGGCGAGAAGTTCACCAAGCCGCCGCTTTACGTCTTCCCGGACATGGACTGGCAGTACAAGCTGAAATTCCAGAAGCCGTCCGACTTCTTTGCGGATGGTCAGGGGGCGCGCCGTCCTGTCGATGGAACCATTCCGCTCGGTTACGATCTTCCCCTCACGGAGGACGATTTTCCCGTGGGTGACACCTACTACCGCACCGGGTTGTTCGGGGATTTCTACGGCGACGGGATGCCGGACGCGGTCGCCGTCGATGAGAAACTCCTGATGCGCGGCAAGGAGCGTTACCAGATCTATTGCACCGCCTGTCACGGCACCTCCGGGAATGGCCAGGGCGTGGTTTCCAAGTATTGGCAGATTCCCCCGACCGCGAACCTGCTGGACCCGCGCGTGGCGGGACTCCCGGACGGACAGATTTTCTGGACCATCACTCACGGCAAGGGCCTGATGGGTCCCTACAACGGCGCGGTACCCATCGAGGATCGCTGGGCCATCACCGCCTACGTGCGGGTGTTGCAGGGAGCTGCCGCCGCGAAGTGACGGGATTCTGAATTCGGATTTTTGTAAGTTCTTTTTTCTCAACCGATCATGGCTGGACTGAAAAACGCTGACAACTTCGCCAAGGGCGAAACGTTCAACGCCGGGCTGCTCAAGTGGGTGCTGCTCATGGTGGGCGGAGGCGCTGCGGTGCTGTTTTTCATCATCTATGCCGCCACCAGCGGGGTGCCGGAAGGTGAGGAACTTCCTTCCGTCTTTCATCGGGGGATGGCCTATTCTTGGCTGTTCGCGGTGGTGTTCTTCCTGACTCTGTCCGTGGGTGGGATCTTCTGGACCCTTCTCCACAACGCCACCAACTCGGGGTGGGGGACGGTCATCCGCCGTCTCATGGAGAATCTCGGCAGCGTGACCATCGTCATGTTCGTGCTCGCCCTGCCCCTGATCACTCCGGGGTTCCGGGACGCCCTCTGGGAATGGTTCCCGCAGCGCGAAGCCGCCCTGGAGCAAGGACAGGAGCACGCCAACGAAACCTTGGCGGAATACCGAGCCGAACTGGCCAAGGAAAAAGAGGCGGCGGAACGGGCGCTGGCGGAGGTGAAGAAGGAGAACGAGGCCGCCATGGCCACGGCGACTGAGAACGAGAAGATCTACCTGAACTCCGAGATCCGGGCCGCGCAGGCGGAATTGGCCAAGGTGGAGGAAAAGATCGGCAGCGACGAGGAGATGAAGGCCTATCTCGCCTCGAGCCACTTCAAGCACGCCAACGCCATTCTCTACAAGAAGAGCGGATACCTCAACGGGCCCTTCTGGTACTTCCGCTTCTTCTTCTATGCGGTGGCGCTGTTCAGCATCATCTATTTCCTTCGCGGCTGGTCGATCAAGCAGGACCAGACCGGTGATCCCAAGTATTTCCGGCGGATGCGTCGCGCCGCCTGCGGGTTCCTCCCGCTTTTTGCCACGGCCTGGACGTTCCTGGTGTTCGACTGGCTCATGGCGCTCGACTACACCTGGTTCTCGACCATGTGGGGGGTCTACCTCTTCGCCGGGGCGGCCCTCAACTCGATGGCCTTCCTCATCATCCTTCTGACCGTCCTTCGCGGAGCGGGTTATCTCAAGGAAGTGGTGACCATGGAGCACTATCACCTGATGGGGAAACTGCTGCTCGCCTTCACCATTTTCTGGGCCTACATCGCCTTCTCCCAGTTCTTCCTCATCTGGTACGCGAACATCACCGAGGAGACGAAGTTCTACCTCACCCGCAACACCGCCTACTGGAACACCCACGCCATCCTCTTCCTCGTCATCGGGCACTTCTTCGTTCCCTTCGCCATTCTCCTGATCCAGGGACTGAAAAAGAACCCGATGATCCTCAGTGCCATCGCGGTGTGGACCCTGCTGATGCATTTCTGCGACGTCTACTGGATCATCATTCCCGAACGCGGACCTTCGCTGACCGAAGGCACCGAACTGATCCTGGCGGGCAATTTCTTCACCGACATCCTCGCCTGGGTGGCGGTGGCCGGAATCTTCGGTTTCGGCGTCATGCATTTTCTCGGCAAGGGCAGCCTCTATCCCTGCCGTGATCCGCGCCTCGACGAGTCTCTCAACGTGGTGAACTGACCCTGTCCTGTCGCCGACCCAACCCTCTTCGATCGAACGAACTCTTTCCTGAACCATCCATGAGCGAGCATCCTGGAGACAGCGCAACCAATCGCTTTCGAGCCTTCTGGGCCGGCGTGCTGGCATTCGTCAGTTTCGGCGCCGTCCTCTGGATCGGCCTGAAGGCGGCCGGCCCCAAGGAAGCCATCGAGCCGGGCTGGGCGCAACGGGCCGAAGAGCGTTCCCAGAATGTCGCCGACGTTCTCGCCGCGCAGGCGGAAGTGCTCTCTCCCGATGCCGTGGAAAAGGCCATGGCCCCGACCCTCGCCGCGCTCAAGGCGAAGAAGCCCGGGAAGACCGACCAGGTCGTGCCCGGATCCCCGACCTTCATGAAACAGTCCCAGGCGGCGCAGGAGGCCGAAAAGCAACCCGCCGAGGAGAAACCGGCTGCCGAAAAGCCCGCCGAACCGAAAGCGGAGGCCCCGGAAGCCAAGTGACGGGCCGATTTCCAGGTGACCGACATTTTTTTGACCCATGAGTCTCGATCTGAATCAAGCCACTCCTGAAGACATCCGGGAACGCGCGGCCATCGACCGCTCCGTTCGCTGGCCGGTGCTGTTCTTTTTCACCAGCGCGGCGGCGTGGTTGTTCGTGGCGACCCTGCTCGGATTCTTCTCCGGACTGAAGCTCCGGGTTCCCGGCCTCTGGGACGGGTGCCCCTTCATGAGCTACGGACGGCTTTTCCCGGTCCACATGATCGCCCTGGTCTATGGATGGGCGATGCAGGCGGGACTCGGCGTGATGATCTGGCTGATGGCTCGCCTGACGCGCAACGAACTTCGCAACTCGACCACCATCATCGTGTCCGGGCATCTCTGGAATCTCGGCGTGGCCCTGGCGGTGATCGCGGTGTGGTCCGGCTTCGGACGGTCGATGCCCTGGCTCGATTTCCCGGCCTGGATCGCCCCGGTCCTGTTCATCTCCTACCTCATGATCACCCTCTGGCTGGTACCGATGTATCGGGCTCGGCGGGCCGGTGAGGTCTATATCTCGGAAATGTTCCTCATCGGGGCGGCCGTCTGGTTCCCCTGGATCTTCGCCACCGGCAACCTGCTGGTCGGTGACAAGGGGTCCGCGGTCATGAGCGCCGGAGCCAACGGTTGGTACATCGCCAACCTCATCTTCTTCTGGTTCATTCCCATCGGCCTGGCCTCGGCCTACTACCTGATTCCGAAGATTGCGGGTCGACCGATCTACAGCTACCCGCTCGCCAAGGTCGGTTTCTGGTCGCTGGCGCTGCTCGCCGGGTGGACCGGATTCAACCGCTACCTGGGCGGACCTTTCCCCGCCTGGATCCCGGCGATCAGTGGCGCCGCCACCATTTTCCTCCTCGTGGCCGTGCTGGCGACCGCGATCAATTTCTGGAAGACGGTCAAGGGCGACGAGAAGGTCAATCTCTGGGAATACAGTCCCACTCTCCGCTTCACGATGTTCGGAGCCCTGATGTTCGTGGTCTACGGGGTTCTCGGCGCCGTCTCCTCCTTCTTCACCTTCAGCAAGGTGCTCCAGTTCAGCCACTTCGTGATCGGGCTCGACACCCTCGCGGTCTACGGGGTGTTCTCGATGATGATTTTCGGAGCGATCTACTACATCGTTCCGCGGGTGACCGGCTGCGAGTGGCCCTCCGGTGACCTCATCCGGAAGCATTTCTGGTTTTCCACCTACGGGATCGGTACCGTGGTCCTCACCATGCTGGTCGGCGGCTTCGCCCAGGCCGGGCAGATGAACCAGTGGGATTCCAGTTTCATCCTTTCGGTGGAGGTGGCCAACGGCTGGGTCGTGGGACGCACGGTGGCCTGGGCCTTGATCGCCGTTTCCAATCTCGGTTTCTTCTATCAACTCGCCCTCATGTTCATCGGCCGCGGTCGACGCACCGAGGGACCGACCTTGATTCACCCGCAACCGGAGTCCGCGCACTGATCCGATCGGGACGTCACGGAATTTGATCGACCTTCACGACTTGCAATGAGAAACGACCTCTGGAGACTCCTCGCCGGCCTCGGAATCGCCTTTGGACTTCCCTGGCTTCTGCTGGTGGTGGCCCCCTATCTGCGACTGACTTCCGCGGAACCGGTGCTCTACACCGCCGAGGACAAGGCGTCGTTCATCGGGTATCCCGATCCCAACATGATTCGCTTCGGCGAGAGCGATTTCGGCGCCGAGATCTACGGCCGCGAGGGCTGCGCCTACTGCCACACCCAGGTGGTGCGCCCGACCTATGCCGGTCCCGACATGTGGCGGACGGGTTGGGGTGGTCCCAAGGGCCAGACCCGCGAGACTCGTCCGGGTGATTTCGTGGGCGAGGGGTATGCGTATCTCGGCTATCAGCGAATCGGTCCCGACCTGGCCAACGTGGGCACCCGCATCGCCGATCGGCTCGAGGAAAAGGGCTCGGAGCTCACCGACCGCCAGTGGCATCACCTGCATCTCTACGCGCCTCGCCAGATCGAG
>JAUIGT010000142.1 GCA_030432615.1 Verrucomicrobiia bacterium | reverse complement strand
GGCGGTAAGTGGTGAGATGGCCGGGTGGGATAGCGAGGAGGGCGCGCCAGACTCGGACCTGGAAGTCGGTGCCGCGGACCCAGGCACGCAAGTGAGCGGGAGCGCGGCCGTTTTTCTTGCGGGAAAAATGGGCGTCGAGCAAGGAAGCTGCTCGGGTGTCGTCGGGGATCAGCTTGGCTCTGGGCCATTCTTTGGCTATCGAATTGACGCTATCTCCATCGTCTCCACCGACAAAGGTAAGGTGGCAGATGCCGCGCGGACTTTCTGCGATCAGGCAGGAACCGAACGGCGTATCGGCGATGCCCCAGCGGATCTCGAGTCCGGCACCACCGGTTTTGATTTCACCAGGCGAGGCGGCTTCGAGACCGACGCAGAGATCATGGAGTCGTCCCGGCCCAGAGAGCCCGGAATCAAGAGCCGCGTCCAAGACGGCGGCGCCTTCGGAAAGCCGTTCCCGGGCGCTGTGCAGGGTGAGGCATTGAATGAAATCCTTCGGAGTAACGCCGGTCCAGCGGACGAATTCCCGGTGAAACTGGGAATCCTTTAGCCTGGCCAGCGAAGACATTTCGGCGAGGCTTGGTTGCTCCCGGTGATGGGTGTCCAGCCATTCGATGATCTTCCGCATGCGGGCGTATCCGCTCATGGGGACAGCATAGAGGGGGCGGAATGCGCAGCCACCCGATTCTTGCGGTGACGAGAGGTAGGTAGGCCAGCGACTCCTGTCGCGGCAGATCGAACGGGCCGCGGTAGATCGAGCGGGCCGCGACGGGTGTCGCTGGCCTACGGGAAGCTCATTCGAGCCCCAGCAATCCCAGGCTGTCTCGGTAGATCATCTTCTCGATCTCCTCGGGATCGAGCCGGGGCAAGGCCGTGCCTTCGAGCATGTCGTTGAGTTTTCTCACTCCCTCGACCGAGGCATTCACGGTGGTGAACGGAAAATCGGTGCCGAACAGGACCTTGTCCCAGACGCCGTACTCCTGGACCAGCATCAGGCTCTGGTAGAGCTGGTAGGGACGGTAGTGCAGGGCGCTGATGTCGGCGAAGACGTTGGGGTGCTTGCGGATGGTGACGATGCATTCGCCTTCCCAGGGATGACTGAGATGAGCGAGGATGATTTTCACCTCGGGATATTTCAACGCCACCGGCTCGATAAGGTGGGGAAAGGTGCACTCCAGGGGCGCCTGGCGGATGAAGGTGGTGCCGGTGTGGAGCAGGACCGGGAGATTCTTCTCGGTCGCGTATTCCCAGAGTGGATCGAGCGAAGGATCGTTGATCTTGAAGCCGGCGTACATGGGCAGGAGCTTCACGCCCTTCAACCCGAGTTCCTCGTGACCGTGTCGGAGTTCGGATTCCCAGTCGGGCTGGGTCGGATCGACGGAAAGAAAACCGATCAGGGTGTCGGGATGCTGGTTCACATAATTGGCCACGTAGGCATCATCGACCCAGATGCCTGCAAGTTTCGCCTTTCCGCCGAAGACCACCGTGCGGACATCGTCGGGCGCGGAAGCCCGGTAGGCCTCGTAGCTGACCGTCAGATCGACGGTGGTGTTGGCGCGGGCCCCGGAAGCCTGGCGGATGAAGTCCTCGGTGAAGGCATCGGGGAAAGGCCAGGTGTGGCTGTGGATGTCGATGATCATGGGGAGAGTTTTCAGACTTCAGATTTCAGTTTTCAAAGAGGCTTTCGATCCGCCTCCTCGTCCACATACTCTTCTTCCGATTCCTATTCCTCGGTTTCACTGACCGCCTCCATGAGGCGTTCGAAGAGTCGATCGACCTCATTGCGAGTCTCCTCGTCGAGCACGAATCCGCGGGGGCCGCGGACGAGTTCGTTGCGGAAGATTCCCTGGCGAATGAGGAGGTGTTTCTCCACGGCGAGAAATCCGTCGAGGCTGGTCTGGAGAGAGATCAGGGCCGAGAGCGGTTCGTGGATGCGGGCGGCGCGATCGAGATAGCCGGCCTTGAGCGACCGCCACAGCGGGACGATGGCGGCGATGAGGTCGGCGCCGGGCATGGTGCCGGCGATGCCGCGCTGGAAGGAATCGACCAAGGCGATGCCGCCGGTGCCCTCGAAGACGCGGGCCTTGCCGTCGGTGGCATCGCGGAGGGCGGAAAGGCGCGGACCGATGGGCGATGCCTCGGGCTTGAAGAGAACCCGCTCCGGTCCGAACTCTTCCAGCAGGCGCGCCTGGAACGCGATCGACATGGGACGACCGACGTAGCCGCTGGCGTCCTGGACGATGACGGGAATGGAGACGACTTCGAGCAGCCGCCGGTAGTAGTCGGAAAGTTCGTGTTCCTCCGCGGCGACGGAAACCGGGGGAATGGCCATCACCGCGGTGGCTCCGCAGGCTTCGGCGTGGCGGGCATGGCGTTCGGCGACCCGGCTGCTCTCGGCGCCGACGCTGATGATGGCCGCTCCCTTGCCCTCGGCGAGATGGCAGGCCTGCTTGGCGAGTTGGTCGCGCTCGTCGTCGGAGAGCCGCAGGATTTCCGATACCATCGCCATGACGATGCCATCGGCGCCCTTCTCGAAGAGCCACTCGATCTCCCGGGCGAGCGTTTCGAAATCGATCGATTCGTCGGCGCGGTAGGGCGTCTGAAACACCGGCAGCACGCCGGCGAGGAGTGGGGAGGAGTCGGGCATGGGATTCTCCTACTGATATCTCCCTGCGAGCGGTAGGAAAAGATTCGATTCCGTCGCGAAGACGGGATTGCCAGGAGAAATGAAAGAGGGTTGAATCGTGGAGGTAACCCTGTTGAATCAACACCGCCCCCCCGGGGCCGGCGACTGCTCTTGGCCCTGATGCCGCGACGGGAGTCGCTGGCTTACCTTCTTTTTCCATGAACCTCCTCGTCATCGGCACCGGCTCCATCGGGGAGCGGCACCTGCGCTGTTTCCAGCAATTGGGCCGCTGCGCGTCGATCGCGTTCTGCGAGACCCGCGACGAACAAAGATCGGCGATCGCGGAGCGCTACGGGATTCCCGAGGAACTCGCGTTTCCGGATCTCGACGCGGCCCTGGAGTCGGCCCGCTTCGATGCGGCGGTCGTGGCGACGCCGGCGCCGACGCACATCCCTTTCGGCATTCGGCTGGCAGAGCTGGGGATTCACCAACTGATGGAGAAACCACTCAGCCTGTCGCTTGAGGGCGTGGAGGCCTACGCGAACCTGATTGCGGAGAAAAACCTGGTGGTGGCGGTGGGCTACGTGCATCGGGCGCATCCAGCGGTGGCGGCGGTGAAGGCAACGTTGGACTCGGGAAAATTCGGCCGTCCGCTCCAGTTGCGAATGTCCTCGGGCCAAGCCTTTGCGGTGCTGCGCCCGGCCTATCGCGACGTCTATTTTGCGAAACCGGAGATGGGCGGCGGCGCCATCAACGACATGATCACTCACCTCTACAACGTCGGCGACTGGCTCGCGGGGCCGATCGAGAAGATCGTCACCGATGCCGATCACCAGGCGCTCGCGGGCGTGACCGTGGAGGACACGGTACACAGCATGACCCGGCAGGCGAATGGCGTGATGGGCAGCTACGCGCTGAACCTCTACCAGCATCCCAACGAGGTCATCATGACGGTGGTCTGCGAGAAGGGAACGCTCCAGATCGAGTATGCGAAGAAACGCTGGTCGTGGATGGCGGAACCGGGCGGCGAATGGAATCACGAGCCGGTCGAGATGCCGGAAGTCGATGTGATGTATCGCCGGCAGAACGCGGCCTTTCTCGACGCCATCGAGGGGAAGGGCGATGTGCTGTGCTCGCTGGAGGAGGCGACCCGGACGCTGCGAGTGAATCTTGCTTCGCATCGCAGTGTGGCGGAGGGAAGTTGGCAGGAAGTGAAGGGAGGGGCGACAATCCTGTCGCACTAGTCTAGAAATGAGGGCGACAGGATTGACTCCGTCTATCTCCGCTACGCTCCGATTGTCGCCCCTCCTTTTCCCATGAACCTCTTTGATCTTACCGGAAAAACGGCCCTCATCAGCGGCGCGAGCGGCTGGCTGGGCGGCGCCATGGCGGAGGCCCTGGCGGAAGCGGGCGCGAGCGTCATCGTCACCAGCCGGGACGGGGAACGAGCCAAGGAAGCGGCGGATGGACTTCCGTCGAAAGGCGGTGCCCGGCATTTCGGGGTCGAACTCGACCAGATGGACGGCGACTCCACGGCGCGCGGATTTTCCGACGCTCTCGGATGCACGGGGCGGATCGACATTCTCGTGAACAACGGACACGAGGCCAACGCTTCCGACCTGACCTCGGTGACGCGGGAGGAATTCACCCGCACCCTGGAGAACGCCACCGGCTGGTTCGATCTCGCGAGACGCTTTCGTGATCACGCGGTCGAACGGGGCGGGGGCGGGAGCCTGGTCCTGATCGGGTCGATGTATGGGGTGGTCGGGTCCTACCCGGACGCCTACGACGGCGTGGTTCCCGCCAGCCCGGTCGCCTACCACGCGCTCAAGGGCGGGATCGTTCACCTGACGCGTCACCTCGCGGTTTACTGGGCGAAGGACGAAGTGCGAGTGAACTGCCTGTCGCCCGGCCCGTTTCCCGGGCCGAAGGCGAATCCGGAAATGGTGGAAAGATTGAAGGCGAAATCCCCGATGGGACGGATGGGGCGTCCGGAGGAACTGAAGGGCGCCGTGGTTTTTCTCGCCAGCGAAGCCAGCAGCTACATCACTGGTCAGAACCTGCTGGTCGATGGCGGATGGACGGCCTGGTGAAGGAGGAGAGGAGATGACGTTTTCCGAATTCAAAGAGTCGATTCAGTCGGGCCTCGTGGATGCGCCGGATGGCCTGACCTGGCAGGAGTTGAGGGCGGCGAAGAACCTGGCCTACGAGCGTCCCTGTCCGACCTGGGTGAAACGATTGGAATCGGAGATCGGCCTTCGCCGGGTGAAGGGATCGTCACGCGCCCTGGTGTGGATTCTCGGAAATCCGTGACCGATCCTCGCTTGCGGATTCCGCTTCTCGGTCCTTTTTGCTCTCACCATCATGATTCTGAACGCCAGCCCCCAACTCTCCGCCGAAGGTTGCCGTGCCCGGCAGCAACGACTCCGCGAACGCATGCAGTCGCTGGAAGTCGAGCGCGCGCTCGTGGTCACGCCGGAGCATGTCCAATACCTGACCGGCTTTCGTCCTCACTGGCTGATGCAGGCCGCCGCCGTGGTGGATCTGGACGGCGACTGCGTGCTCGTGGCGCCGAACGCGGAACCGGACTTCCACGCTGCCGATCGGGTGGAAACCTTCGAGGCGCAGTGGAACGCCACCCTTCGGCAGGAGCAGCGGGAGGCGATCGGCGAAGTCCTGCACCGTCTGGAGAACGACCGGCCGGTTTCAAAATGGGGAGGCGAATTCACCGCTTGTTTCCCGCACGCGACGGCGGCGATGGGTGGCGATGCGGCCGCCGACCTCGATCCCTTGCTCTGGGAGATGCGCCGGATCAAGGACTCCGACGAGATCGGCATGATCCGCAAGGCGATCGACTGCACCGACGCGATGTATCGCCGGGCGAAAGAGATCATCCAGCCGGGGATCACGGAGCTGCAGGTCTTCAACGAGCTTCACGCCGCCGCTGTTCTCGAGGCGGGCGAGGCGTTGACCGGACTCGGCAACGACTTCCAGTGCAATTCCCCCGGTGGGCCCGCGCGGGCGGGCATGGTCGCGGCCGATGGTGAACTCTACATCCTCGATCTCGGGCCCGGGTATCGCGGCTATTATGCGGACAATTGCCGTGCCTTCGCGGTGAATGGTCAGCCGACCGACGAGCAGCAAGAAGCCTGGGAAGCGATCGTTTCCTGCTTCGACCTCGTCGAGGAGATGGTGAGGCCCGGCGCGTCCTGCCGGGAACTCTACGAGCGTTGCAAGGCGCGGCTCGACGAGGCGGATTCGACGGGCTCGTTCTGGCATCACCTGGGCCACGGGATCGGCCTCTATCCGCACGAGGCGCCGCACTTGAATCCAGCGTGGGACGATGTCTTCCAGGAAGGAGAGGTGTTCACCGTCGAGCCGGGGCTCTACTACGACGGTTTGAGGGCGGGGATCCGGATCGAGGAGAACTACCTGGTGACGGCCGATGGCGTGGAGCAACTCACGACGACGCCTCGAGAACTGGCGTGAGGAGTGGGGGGCAGATTTTCAACGTGCCGATTGGATGGCCTTGAAGGCAGGTGGAAAACCTGTCTCACCACCAACCGCGTACAAGAAAATCGGCCGACGCGGATGCGACGGCCGATTCCTCGAGAATTTGGAGAAAAGGCGAGTCAACCAAGGCTCACGCCTTGCCGATGCCTTCGATCTTCGTGATGCCGGGAACGGCGACGGGATCGGGTTCGTAGCTCTGGTCCCACTGGACGTTGGATTCGTCCCCGGGGAAGAGATCCTGTCCGGCGGCCATGGCCTGTTCCCAGGTGATCTGCTGACCGGTGTGGGCCGACATCCGGCCCATGATCGCCATCATGGTGGAGTGGATCATGCGCGGGCCGTCGTTGATGTGATTTCCGCTGCGGATCGAGGCGAAGAACTCGTCGTGCTCGACCTGGTACATGTTCGGCTCCTTCTGGCCGCGAGGCAGGCGGAAACTCCAGATCACCTTGCCATCGTTGTCCTCGATGTAGGGATCCTTGCCCCGGCCGATGACCAGGGTCCCCTTGGTGCCGCGAACGAAGTCCGCATTCTCGTTGAAGCACCCGGGAGCCTTGCGGCTGGCGAGGTGGCACCAGGTATTGTTCGGGTATTCGTAGGCGATGTGGTAGTGGTCGAAGATGTTGCCGCCACCGACCTGGGGCGCGGCGAGACCGCCGGTGGCCCGGCAGAGGATGGGACTGGTGTCACCCATGACCCATCCGATCTTGTCGACGGAGTGGACGGCCTGCTCGACGAGGCCGCCGCCGCCGAGCCAGGTGTAGTTGTACCAGTTCTTGATCTGCCACTCGATGTCGCTCATGCCGGCGGGGCGCTCGCTGGGATCGATGTGCGGCTTGGAATGTCCGGAATAGTAGGTGGCGTAGACACCGGTGACGTCGCCGATGAGCCCCTCCTCCATCACTTGCTGGTAGGCGGCCACCCGGCTGGGGGAGTAGCGCCAGCAGAAACCGGCCACGACCGACAACGGCTTGCCCTCGTTCATCTTGAGGGTCTCGTAGACGTGGCGTACCCCGGCGGCATCGACCGCCATCGGTTTCTCGGCAAAGACATGCTTGCCGGCTTCGAGCGCGGCACGGAGGTGCAGGGGACGGAAACCCGGGGTGGTGGTCAGCAGCACGACATCGACCTCGGAATCGAGCACCTTCTTGTAGGCGTCCAGCCCGACGAACTGGCGGGCGGGATCGACGTTGACCTTGTGGCCGATGCTCTTGTCCTTGGAGAGGATCTCGAGTGACTTGTCGATGCGTTCCTGGAAGACATCGGCGACCGCCCACAACTCGGTGTTGTCGTCGGCGGTCAGGGCCTGGAGGGCGGCACCGGTGCCGCGTCCACCCGTGCCGATGAAACCGATCTTCAGCTTTTTCTCGGGAGCCACGCCCGCTCCCCGGGCGGCTCCGGCGTAAGTGGCGGCCAGGGCGGTGGCCCCGGCGGCTTTCATGAAATCGCGACGTTGAAAATCCTTGGCCGCGGTGGGGGAGGAAGATGGGGAAGACTCGCTCATGATGGAAAAATGGGAATCGTGGGATTTTTAGAGTTTGTGGAGGAAGTCAAGCAGGGCGGGCACGGCGAGGCAAGCGGATTGCTTGGCGTGTCTGCGCCCGAGCCATGGGCGATCGGACAAAATATCAGGACTTTTCCTCAAGAAGCTTGGCGATGAGGAAGGTGTTCGGGTTGGCGTAGTCTTCCGGTGCGAAGGTTCCCGGGATGAGGAGGTGGCATTCCACACCGGCGGCGTCGCAGGCTTCCTTCATCTTCACTCCATAGACCGGGTGATGGATGCCGTGACCGGCATCCTTGGATGGCAGGCTCATGTCACCGCCGTAGCTCATGAAGAGGGGCGGATCGCCCGAACTGACGTGATTGATGGGAGAAAATTCGCGGTAGTCGTCCGAGTGCTCCTCGTAGTTGGCGAAGGCGGCGTCCATGGTGGCCTCGCCGACCGCGTTGTAGATCATGGCATGCTTGAGGACGTTGGGACCGAGCCAGGGTTCGATGACCTTGGGATCGATGGAGGTCTGGCCGGCCGCGGCGGCCGCGGCAATGACGCGGGTCGACTCGCGGAGCACGGGATCCGTGGCGTCGGGATCGGCGAGGTCGTCATGAAAGAGGAGCCACATCGAGGTGCAGGCGCCGGCGCTGCCGCCGGTGAGGGCTACTCGGGTCTTGTCGATGTTCCACTCGGCGGCCTTGGAGCGAAGAAACTGGATCGCACGGGCGGCATCGTGAACGGGAGCCGGCAGCGGGTGCTCGGGAGTGAGTCGGTAGTGGATCGAGGCCACGGAAATGCCCTGGTCGAGAAAGGTCTTCGCCTGTCCCGGCCGAAGTTCCTTGTTGCCGCCCCGCCAGCCTCCCCCGTGGATGTAGACGAGCAGCGGGCGGGGGCCGTCCTCGCGGGCCTTCCAGAAATCGAGCACGTTCTCGGCGTGGGGACCGTAGGCGACCTCGGCGGCGGTGGGGGCGAGCCCTTTCGGATTCTTCTCGCCTGCCTTGTCATCGGCTCGGCCGGAGGATCCCAGCAAGGCAAGAGCGGCGAAGAGTGGGAGGGGGGAAAAAAGTTGGATGGAGAGGGTCTTCATGGGATGGATGGTGAACAAGGGGATACCACACCCGCCGGGTCGCGCCGAGGGCAAATCCCTCGTGATCATGCCACAGCCGCCGAAGGGCGGTCGAATCTCAAACCGGCTCCGGAGCAGCGAGCAGCCCCGGTTTCACCCCAAGTATGTGAGAGGCTTCCTCGAGTCGTTTGACCACATGGGTTTCGATGGGCCAATCCTCCATCAGCGCCTGATACATCCGCGCCATGCCGTAGCCGAGCGGGGCGTCGCTGTAGGTCACGAGTTGGTGGTCGCGATGTTCCTTCAGCTCGCGCTTGCGGATGGCGGCAAGCGAGGCCAGGCCGCTGTAGTTGAAGCTGAAATCGGTGACGCGCGAGAAATCGCAGAACCGGTTGGCGCGATCGCCCCAGGGGCAATCCCTGAGGCGCGTGTAATAAGCAATGACCGCATCGCGATCGACGGTCTCCGACGGCCACCAACAGACGAGATTGTCGTCGGGATAGAACTTCAGCAACGGGTCTTCCTCCTCCATAAGAACTCCTGGGAGCGGATGCTATCAGCGGGCCATACCGCGAGGCAAGTCCTGATCGCGTCTCTGCGGCGGGTTGCGCGTCTTCCTTCCGTGCGGGATGGTGATCGCCACCGAGAATCCGATCCACCGATGGCCAAGGGATACGAAGTCAACCAGGAACGCGTGGCGGCGATCGCCTCGTTCGGCAAAGAGCTGGCGCGCCGCTCGAAGTCGCGCTGTGAACTCTGCGAGACCTCGGGAGTGCGCCTGACGGCCTTCGAGGTGCCGCCCGAGCCTAAGGTGCCGGAACTGGATCGTTGTCTTTTTCTTTGCGAGCGATGCCGGGAGCAGGCGGAGAATCCGAGGCGATTCCAGGCGGGAGAAGACTGGCGTTGTCTCGCGCAAGCGGTGTGGAGCGAGATTCCCGCGATCCAGGTGATGGCGGTGCGATTGCTGCGACGCCAGGCGGATTCCCAGCCATGGGCCCAGGAAACCCTGGAGGAAGCCTACCTCGACCCGGAAATCGCAGCCTGGGCCGATGAGGCAATCTGAATGAACGACGCAGCTTGGCACCATGAAACGCATTGTTGTTCTCCTCGCGCTTTCCCAGTTGGGATCGGTTCCGGTTCGGGCCGTCGATTACGTCAGTGATGTGCTCCCGATCATGAAGGAGCACTGCTGGAGTTGCCACAGCAACGAAGAAGAGGTGAAGGGGAACCTCGCGCTCGATGACCTCGATGAGATGCGTGACTTCACGATTCGGGAATTCAGTCTCATTCGTCCCGGCAATCCCGACGAGAGCAGTTTTCTCGAGAAGATGCTCCTGCCTCCGGGAGACAACGATTTCATGCCCCGCAAGGGCGATCCACTGCCCAAAGCGGAGCTCGACCTGATCCGGAAATGGATCGTTGAGGGCGCGATCGTCGATGCGAAGAATCCCAGTGAAAAGGAGAAGGCTCGGCTGGCCGGAACCGAGATGGGGCCGGACGAGGATGAACTCCTGAAGTTCCACTCCTGGACCAACACCGAGGGCCGGGCCATCGAGGCGCGTTTTCTTCGCCTGGTGGATGAGGCGGTGACCCTGGTGATGCGCGACGGCAAGAGCTACCAGGTTCCGCTGGCGACACTTTCCGCCGACAGCCAGGCGCTCGCTCGCAAACTCGGAGAGAAGAAATAGCGGGACCGCCTGGGACCGAATCTTCGCTTCGGGCCCGATAACGGTCCCGGACGAATCATGAACAGAAAAGGCTCCCGCCGGCGGAACCAGGGGAGCCCTTGTCGGTAAGGAAGAGCGGATCAGAGCAATCCGGCGGCGGGATCAGCTCTTGAAGAGCGGCGATTTCCGGAAGTGTTTCGCGAGCAGGTAGTAGAAGACCACGCGGTACTTGGCGCGCTTGTTGTAGGTCTGCTTCACGGCGGCGATTCCCTCGTCGAGTTTGGGAGTGTCCTTGAGGCCGAGCTTCTTGATCAGGAAGTTCTGCTTCACCCTTTCGACTTCTTTCGGGTCGGAGAGCGCTACGAGAGACGAGTCGGCCTTGTAGATGGTGGGGCCGAGCGACTTGGCGACGCCCCGCAGGACTTCGGCATTCACTTTGTCCCCGATCTTTTCCAGGTCGGCGGTGTACTTGGTCAGGAGGTCATCGAGCTTGCTCATGGTGCGGTGAGGTCAGGAGTTGGTGGAACGGTGGTTGGTTCAGACAAGCTGACCTTCGGGAATTGCTTGAAGCAGGGCAAGAACATTCTCGGAAACTTGTGACTTCGGCTAATTGGAAAGGTAAGCAGAACCCGGTTCGAAACCCGGGTTCGAGCGCGAACACGGCGCTTTACAGGGGGTGTCGACTGCGGGATAAAGTCCCCATGAAACATCCCCTCATTCTCTGTGCGCTCCTGGCCGGACTGGGCATGGCCCCGCTGCGTGGTGCCGACCAGCCGAACATCCTCTTTCTCTTTGCTGACGACCAGTGCTACGAAACGATCCGGGCTTTCGGGAAGACCGATATCGAGACGCCGAACCTGGATCGGCTGGTGGAGGGGGGAACGACCTTCACGCACGCCTACAACATGGGCAGCTGGAGCGGTGCTGTCTGCGTCGCCAGTCGCCACATGCTCAATACCGGTGCCTTCGTCTGGCACGCGGAGGAGATTTCCCAGCGGATCGGTTCCGCGAAGAAGGCCAAGGCCAATGCTTCGGGCGATTCCACCTGGCCCGATTTCCAGGAGAAGGGGCTGATGTGGTCGCAGTTGATGGCCAAGGCGGGCTACGACACCTACTTCACCGGCAAGTGGCACGTGAAAGCGGACGCGAACAAGATTTTCCAGGTGGCCCGACACATCCGGGGCGGGATGCCGAAACAGACTCCCGAAGGCTACAATCGTCCCATCGAAGGGCAGCCCGATCCCTGGAGTCCCTACGACCCGAAGTTCGGAGGCTTCTGGGAAGGCGGCAGGCACTGGAGCGAGGTCGTCGGGGATGATGCCACCGATTTCCTGGAGATGGCGAAGCGGGATGAGGATCCGTTCTTCATGTACATCGCCTTCAACGCGCCGCATGACCCCCGCCAGTCGCCCAAGGAGTTCGTCGACAAGTATCCGCTCGACCGGATCAAGATGCCGGAGAATTTCCTGCCCGAGTATCCCTACAACACCAAGATCGACAATCCGCGGAAGCTCCGGGACGAGGCCCTGGCTCCGTTTCCGCGAACGGAGTATGCGGTCAAGGTGAACCGGCAGGAATACTACGCCATCATCACCCACATGGACACCGTCATCGGGCGCATCCTCGACGCGCTGGAGGCGAGCGGCAAGGCGGACAACACCTGGATCTTTTTCACCGCCGATCACGGTCTGGCAGTGGGACATCACGGCCTCATGGGCAAGCAGAACCTTTTCGATCACAGCGTCCGGGTGCCGTTCCTGGTCAAGGGGCCCGGCGTGAAGGCGGGGGAGCGGATCGATGCGCCGATCTACCTGCAGGATGTGATGCCCACCGCGCTGGAGCTGGCGGGCGCCGAGAAACCTGATCATGTCCAGTTCCGGTCCCTGCTGCCGATTCTCGAGGGAGAGGCCGGCGGCTACGACACGATCTACGGGGGGTATCTGAAGAGCCAGCGCTCGGTGACTTCCGACGGCTACAAGCTGGTGTTCTATCCCAACGTGCCCAAGGTGCTGCTCTTCGACCTGGAGAACGATCCGCTGGAAATGAAGAACCTCGCCGAGGATCCCGCGCAGGCCGGGCGGATCGGGGAAATGGTCGCCCAACTGCGGAAATTGCAGGAGGAGACCGGA
>JAUIGT010000709.1 GCA_030432615.1 Verrucomicrobiia bacterium | reverse complement strand
GCTCGCGATGTTCGCCGCCGGATTCTTCCCGGCCCCGGACCTCTTCGCCCAGGAAAGCCTCCCCGAGGAAAAACCCGCACTCGAACCCCTGCAGGTCCAGCGCTTTCCCGGCTACTACCACTACCGGGAACCGCTCACGCCGACACCGAGTATCGTGCTGCGTTTCAGCGCTCCGGTCGATCTGGAGGCGGTCAGGAAAGCGGTCGCCTTCGTCGATCAGAAGGAGGTCTGGCGTCTCCCTGTCGAGGTGTCGCGTCCGGACGAGGAATCGATCCGCCCGATGCAGCCATGGGGCGACGACGGAAAGCAACTTTCGTGGTCGGTCGAGCATTTCGTGACCGTCCGCCCCTCGTCCAGCCTGAAGACCGATCTCGGCTGGCAGCTCACGATCGACGAGAGCCTGCGTTCCAGTGACGGCAAACGCGGCATTCCCCAGCCGTGGAAGGAGCGGTTGGGAACGCTCTACGCCTTCAAGGTTTCCTCGATCAATGCCCGCAATGATTTCGACTCGCCGCGCTACATCCAGATCAATCTCAACAAGTCGATCAGCGACACCATCGAGAAGGAGGAACTGCCGGGCTTTTTCAAGATCGATCCGAAGCCGGACAACTTCCGGATCGAGAACCAGGGATCGACGGTCACCCTGCGCGGGGAATTCGCCTACGAGCGCAGCTACGCGGTCACGGTGGCGCCTGGCTTGACCGGGCACGACGAGACCCGGCTCGAATCGGTGGTGCGAGAATCGGTTCGCTTTTCCCCCAACCGAGGCTTCATCAGCCTGCCGGCCTTTTCCCAGGCGCAGAATGCGTCGGGCGCCAAGCGTTTCGAGATTCTCACCGGCAATCTCAAGGGCGTGCGCGTGCGGGTGAAGCAACTCAACGATCGCGACCTCGCCTACGCGATTCGCGGCTACGAGGAACTCTACGGACAGGACGATAAGCAGACGATCCCCTGGGAGTTGGTGCCGGGGAAGACGATCCTCGATCGCGAGTTCGATCGGACCGCCGAGATCGACAGGACCGAGAAGCTGGACCTGTCGTGGGACGAGATCCTGGACGGGGAATTCTACGCCGCGCTCTACGTCTGCGCCGAGGGCTGGTCGGATACCCGGGACAATCTCGGGTTCGGCGCCCAGGCCATCATCCAGCTCACCGACATCGGCCTCGCCTGGAAACGCGATCGCGATGGCACGCTGATCTACGCCTTCTCGCTGAAAACCGGCAAGCCGCTGCCCAGACTGGAACTGGAGACCCTGGACGAGGAAGCGGAGCCGTTGGCGGAATTTCGCACCGACGTGGAGGGGCTCGTCCGCATTCCCGCGGACCGGATGGAGGCCGCGAAATGGCTGGGCGCCTCGCGCGGCAAGGATCGTCACGTGGTGGAAAAGTTCGGGCGCTACGATGCCATCGGCCTGTGGCAATTCTCCATTCCCTACCGCTACGACGACCTGGAGGAAAACGAGCGCCGAGTGCTCCTCTTCACCGATCGCGACGTCTATCAGCCCGGGGAAACCGCCTACCTCAAAGGTCTGGTTCGCATGACCGACGGCGACCGACTGCTTCCCATGGCCGAGGCCGCCGGGCAGGCGAAGGTGCGCGTCACCGATTCGCGGGGACGGAACGTGCTCAGCACCGACGTCACCCTGTCGGCGCGGGGCAGTTTCGATCTCGCCATCGAGGTTCCCGAGGAGAAGACGCTGGGCTGGTATTCGGTCGAGGTCGATTTCAATCCACCCGGCGCCAAGGTGGAACGTCCCTGGAAGAACCAGTACCAGCACGGTTTCGAGGTGGCGGAATACCGTCCCAACACTTTCGAAATCGAGATCGATGCCGAGAAACGTGGAGAGGAAACGCGGGAGTTTTCCCTCCCGGTGACAGCGAAATACTTCATGGGGAAACCGCTCTCCAAGGCGCGCCTCAACTGGTATGTCTCCTCGAATCACAGCTGGCCGCGGGTGCGGGGATTCAATGATTTCCTTTTCGGCGACGGTTCCGGTGACGGGGAATCGTTCTCGGCCAGCGAGACGATGAACCTCGGTTCCGACGGTACCGGCCGCATCGATTTCACGCTGCCCGAACCGGGTGAGATTCCCGCGCCGGTCCAGGTCTACGTGAACGCCGAGATCACGGACCTGAACCAGCAGACGATTTCCGAATCGACGAGCTTCACCATCGACAGCTCGGATTTCTACCTCGGCGTGAAGCGGCCCGAGGGCATCGTTCGCGCCGGCGAGGATGCGGTCTTTTCCCTCGCCGCCGTCCGGCCGGATGGCGAGGTCCTGGCGACTCCGGTCGATGCCGAGCTCAAGGTCGAAAAGCT
>JAUIGT010000141.1 GCA_030432615.1 Verrucomicrobiia bacterium | reverse complement strand
ATCGCCCGACCACCGAGAGAGAAACAGGCGGAAACGCCAACCAGGATGAGCAGCAACGCCGCCAGCCCTCCCGTTCCCGGAATCCGGCCCGCCCACCGGTGGATCATCATCGGTGCCGCAACCGCCATCGCGAGGAGCCCCAGGGCCACCACCAGTCCGAGCAAGCGAAAGGCGCCCATCTCCTCCGGCCACGGCAACTGCCAGGCGGCGATTCCGAGCCCGAGGGCCACCGCCCCTACGATGCCAGTGACAGCAAAAAACCAGCGACGCCCCAACTTTCCCATAACCTCCGGCCAGGTTCCCTTTCTGAACAACAACAGGAAGAAGGCGGGAAAGCCCGGCATGATGTAGTGCGGCAACTGGGTGGCGTAGAAACCGAAGATCAGGAACGGAGCCACGAACCAGCCGAGCAGGAGGCTGCGCCGCAAGTCCTCCCGTCCGGGCTTTCTTCGGAACAGAGCGTCGGGAGCGAACTGGCTCCAGGGCAACAGGCTCAGGAAAGCTGACACAAGGTAAAACGCCACCGGCACCGTGATCCGTCCGTTGAAGGCCGAAGTGCCACGCTTTACGACATGCTCGCCGATGCCCACTTGCCAGAAGGCTCCCTCGGTCTTCATGAGAGCTGGAATTCCCCAGATCCCGACGAGGGCGATGGCGAAAAGGAACGCAGACACCGGCTGCAGGCGTCTCCACGGCAAGGGCTGCCGCCACCAGACCCAACGACAAAGAAACAGGGCCAACACCGGAACCGCCCAGGCCACCGGCCCCTTCGCAAGGAATCCGAGCGTGAGCGCCCCGACCAGCACCCAGAACCATCTTCCAAACCAACGAGGTTCTTCTTCGGGAACGATCAATCGTGCGATCGCCAGCATCGTCAAGGAAACCGCCAGCAGCATCGGCATGTCGGCGACACAGAGACGCCCGTGCACCATCACCTGGAAACAGGTCAACCATCCGAGTCCGGCAAGCAATCCGGACCGCGGAGAATAGAGATATCGCCCCAGCGCGAGGACGATGCACCCGGTCAACCAGGCCGCCAGGACCGAATGAAAGCGCGCCGCGAACTCGTTTCGTCCGAACAATCGGTAGTGCGCCTCCATCCACCAATAGGCGAGCGGAGGCTTGTCGAAGCGATACTCTCGATTGAAATAGGGAACCCACCACTGACCCTGCTCGTGCATCTCCCAAGTCGCCTGGGCAAAGCGCGGCTCGTCGCGATCCATCAACGGCAGTTCGCCGAGACCCGGCACCAGGAGCAAACCGGCCACCGCCAGCATCAGCGCGGCACTCGCTGGAAAGGAGGCGGCCACGCGGTCGAGAAAACGGACCGGGGCGCCGGAAGAAATCGACGAGCGAGACATGGCCGCAACGTCTCGTTGCCTGCCAGAGTTCCGTCAATCGGGCACCGCTCCGTGCACGCGTGACATTTCCGTGACTTCGGGGATCACCTTCGCGGGTTCTCGCGCCGCCGCACGACCACGCTTCCGCCTTCGCCGCCGTTGGGTACGATCTGGTAGTGGGGAATCTCGTCCGCCACGGCGGAGTCTTCGATCACGGCGCCGCCACTCTCGTCGCGAACCTCCAGCTCTTCGGCGAAATCGAAGCGCAGGACAGCGCCGGGCTCGACTTCAATGAGCAACTCGGTTTCGCGAAGGATCAGCTCGATCTTCAGCGACTCCCGGTTCGGGGGCAGGTGAAGACGGACGTTTCCCGGGCCGAGGTCGAGTTTGAGGAATTCCATCCGCGACCAGGGCACCCCGATTTCCAGGTCCTGGCGAATCTCGGTGAAATGACCGCTGTGACGCTGGAAGAACTTGAAGCGCCAGGTACCGTCCGGTTCCATCTCCTCCTCCCAGCGCGAGGAAATCTGCGACGTGGGCAAGCCATGCCCCCAGGCTTCTCCCTGGATCGAGAACTGGTCGGCCGGTTCGATGTCGGCATCGCCCAACTCGATCCGGATGGATCCCTTGGCGTCGGCCGTCGCCGCCCCGGCTTCGTGGGGAACGATGTTGCGCACGTCGCGGTAGGGCGTCGCCAGGGCCACCAACAGCAGGAGTGCCACCAGCGCCGCGGCTCCCCCGAGCTTCGCCGGCCACGGAATCGACTTCAAGGCGCTTTCCCGATTCGGTGGATCCAGCACTCGAGCGTCCAACCGGAAGACGCGAAAGAGCAGGGCGGCGGAACACCACATCACCGCCGCCGCCCAGACCACGTCGGTGGCGAAGTGCCCCCCCTGGACCATGCGCGTGTAGCCGATGAGCCCTCCCCATGCCAGGGAAGCGATCAGGGCCACCAGCGACCACGCGGGGAATCGTTTCCGCAGCAGGAAGTAGGCGCCGAGAAAGTAGAACCCCATGGTCGCGTGACCGCAGGGAAAGGATTTGCCGCCACCGGTGAAGTCGAGTTCGAATACCCGCTCGTAGGGAGACCGACCGCCGAAGGGCTCCACTTCCCGCGGGCGGGGCCGGCCCCAGGTTTCCTTCATCCAGAGGTTGGCGATGAGGCCCGGTCCCAGCAGCAACAGGGAAAGCGCATACCACGCCACCCGGCGCCACGCCCGCAACCTCGGCCATCGAAAACCGGCGAGGAGGACTGCAATCGCCGCGACGCAGACCGCCAGGACCGGGAGGGAGGCGAATTCATAGAGGAATCGCCAGAAGGCCCGATCACCGATCGGCCATTCGCCCGTCTCCGGATCGAAACAGGCTCGTTGCCAGGCGAGTTCGCGATCGCCCGACGTCATCCACCACGAAACCAGGAAGGCGATGACCATCGCCCCGGAGAATTCCAGCCCGAACCCCCGCCAACGTGACCCGGGAATTTTGTGGTAATTATTGTTTTTGTGGTTGTCAGGCATTCTTGACTACCGCATCTTTCCGTTGCTTTCGCCTTCGCCGCAAGTCGGGACGCGAATCGATTTCCCCCCGGGACTTCCCTTCCCTTCCCTTCCCTTCGCCGCCCGCTACCCCGATTCCCTGCCGCCGCCTTTCATGAACACGAGTTGCGCTCCCACACAGGGGCTTCATGCCCTGGTGGCCCATCCCTGGATCGGGTTGGGCGGGTCGGAGGCGACCACCCTCTGGACGGTCCAGGCGCTGGTCGATCTCGGCGGCTTCGTCACTCTGTTCAGCGCCGCCCCGATCGACCTGGAGCGACTCAATCGCATCTACGGCACCGACTTGTCACCGACCGATCTGCGGATCGTCCGTTCGCCGCGTCTCCCGGGATTTCGCAACGGTTCCCAGTGCGCCCATTGGCAGAACAACTGGTTCCAGCGCCAGTGTCGCAAGATCGCCGGGAATTACGATCTCCTGATCAGTGGTTACAACCCGATCGATTTCGGCCGGCCCGGGATTCAATTGATCGGCGACTACACCTGGGACGAGTCCCTGCGCCGATCGCTCGATCCCGACGCCGAGCGACTCGTCCGTCACCGGCCCCACTGGGTGCGACGCGCCTATGTCGCGATCGGTGATTCGCTCCGAGGCGGCGATTCCGATCGACCCCTGAGTTCCCGCGGCGACCTGATCGTGGCCAACTCGGCCTGGACCCGGAAGATTCTCCGGAAGCGCTTTCAGCTTTCCTCCTGCCCGGTGATCTTTCCGCCGGTCGCCTTCACATCGCCCGCCGACACGGAATCGGAGGAGATTCGAAATCCCCACGAGTTCGTCTGTCTCGGACGCATCTCGCCGGAAAAGCGGATCGAATCCGCGATGTCGATCCTGGCACGCGTCCGGGAGGCCGGTTTTCCCGCGACCCTCACCATCGCCGGGGCCCCGGAAAGCGAGCGCTACGGGCGGGCCATCCGGGAAGTCGCCGCCTCTCACGGGGACTGGATCCACTTTCCCGGCTTTCTCGAAGCGAATGCCCGCAATGCCCTGCTGGCGCGCGCTTCGTTCGGCCTCCACACCCGTCCCGCCGAGGCATTCGGCATCGCGGTTGCCGAGATGGCAGGCTCGGGCTGCGTCCCCTTCGTCCCCGATGCCGGAGGTCCCGCGGAGATCGTCGATCAGCCCGAATTGCGCTTCCAGGACGAGGACGACGCGGTCGAGAAAATCCTCGCGGTCCTCTCCCGGCCCGAACGCCTCGCCGACATCCGCCGGCATCTCGGCGCGTCCATGGAACGGTATCGGCCCGAGCAGTTCATGCGCGGGCTGGAGTCGGAAATCGTGAAATTCCTGGGGCGACGTCCGTCTTCCTCCCCCTCGGTAGGCGAATCCGCTTCGGCTCGGGCAGTCACCGCCTGAACGCCCCGGATTCCCTGCTTCCGCATCGCTTCAAGGATCGAAGCCAAGGCCGCTGGCGTCACCGGTGCCGGGTGAATTGGGCACGAGAGCTTCCGGCGGCTGCGGTTTCTTGGGAACGGCCGGATCGTCGGTGATGACGAAGGCATTGGGATCGAGTCGGAAAGCGGTCCCGCTGGCCTCGTTGAAATACCGCACCAGCTCCAGGGCGGTCACCTCCTCCATCGCCAGTCGAGAAGCGGCCACGGCGTCCTTGGTCAGCGTGATCCCGTTGACGCCGCCGAGGGTCCGCACCGCTTCCAGGAATTCCTCCACTCCGGTACCGGCGGGAATGTCGATGGCGTCGATCTTCTTGGCCGCGAGCTGGGCAAAGATCGGTCCCGTGGGGCGAACCGGCCCACCCGGAGGCCGCGCCAGGTCTTCCGTTTCGCCGATGACGACGGCCCGGGCATCGATGCGGAAGCGACAATCCGCCAATCCGGTCGCATAGTGAAGCAGTTCAGCCACGGAAATCTCCTTCAGGTCCAGGGTCACCCGCCGGGTCGCCACCGGCTCGGCCACGTTTTCCTTGATGAGTACGTTGAAGGGCAACTGACCGGCGGCCGGGTTCTGCGCCAGCAATTCCTGGCCCATCTGGCGAAGGTAGTCCGCCACCTCCAGCAGGCTCGCATCGGTGAAGGCCACGTGACCGATCTTCAGGGCCGCCAGTCGCGCCTGGTTGGCCTCGCTGCCTGGACCGGTGACGATCTTTCCCCGTTGCAGTTTCAGTCGCTGAACGGCCTCCGCCGGTCCGACGACGATGACGTTTCCCTCCTTTCTCCACGTAACCCCGGCGAGCTGGCTGGTGTAGCGCATGGCCTCGGACCAGGGCACTTTCTTCAGGGAAAGGGTGACGTCGCTCTTGGTGAGAACGCCCTCGGGATCGACCACCAGCGTGCTGAGCGTCTGCCCCGTCTTCTCGCTCGCCTTGGCCACCAGAAACGCCAGCGCCTGTCTTGCGTCGGTCTGCCGGAAATCGACCGAGTCGAGCATCACTTGACCGCGCGCCTCGTGCAACCCCGCCCAAGCGAGGGCCAGCGCGGTTCCCAAAAACAGACACCGCTCCTTCATGAGGGGCAGTCTAGCGGAATCCGGCATCCGCTGTCACGCCCCATCGTGCGAAAAACGGGGTCGACTCATCTCCGAAACACGACACAGTATCCCTTACCGAAACCGCAAACCGCATCGACATGGCACCCGTTCCGCAATCCCGACGCCAGTTTCTCACCCTGTCCGCCGCCGTCTCCGCCGCTTCCGTGGCCGGAATCGCGCGCGGCTCGTCCTCTCCCGCCGCCGTCAAGGTGGAACCCGAGGCCGACAAAGACGGTCTCATCTGGTACGATGTCGCCGATTGGGGCATCGAGGGTCGCGGCTGGCCCGCCGAGGACATGGAGCGCTTCTATGCGCGCCTGCCCGCCAAGGCCAACGGAATCGTGCGGGCACCGGTCTGGAGCCTGAGCCAGGACAGCGCTGGGATGCTGACCCGTTTCCAGACCGACGCCGATGCCATCCACGTCCGCTACACGCTTCGCAGCGACCGGCTGGCCATGGCACACATGCCGGCGACCGGGGTCAGCGGGATCGATCTCTACGCGCTGGATCCCGAGGGACAGTGGCGCTGGGTGTCCGTTTTCCGCCCGGGCTCGGGACAGACGGGGGACGCGAAACTCAACGCCGGCAAACTCGTGGATGGCCTCGATCCCGGTTCCCGCGCCTACACCGCCTACCTTCCGCTCTACAACGGCATCGAGAAGCTGGAGTTCGGTTTTCCCAAGGGAGCCGAAGTGCAGCCGATCCTGCCGCGCACCGAGAAGCCCATCCTTTTCTACGGCACTTCCATCACCCACGGAGCCTGCGCCTCGCGGCCCGGCATGTGCCACCCCGCCATCCTCGGGCGCCGGCTGGACCGCCCCGTCATCAACCTCGGGTTTTCCGGCAACGGCAAGATGGAACCCGAAGTCGGCGCCCTGCTGGCGGAACTGGATCCCGCCGTCTACGTGATCGACTGTCTGCCCAACATGGTCGAGGACGAGATCCGCGAGCGGGCCGAGCCCCTCGTGCGCAAGCTTCGCGAGGCGCGCCAAGACACGCCCATCGTGCTCGTGGAAGACCGCACCTACGGCTACGCCTGGGTCAAGGAATCGGCGCGCAAGCGGCACGAGACCAGCCGCTCGGCCCTCATCCGCGCCTACGACAACCTGATCGCTTCGGGCGTGAAGAACCTCCTCTACCTGCCCGGCGCGGACCTGCTGGGGCAGGACGGCGAAGCCACCACCGATGGGTCGCATCCGAACGACCTCGGTTTCATGCGCCAGGCCGACGCCTTCGAACCGGTGTTGAGGGAGGCGCTGGAAGGCTGAGCCGAGCATCCGCCCCCGGGTGCCGAGAGCCGTCCCTGCGGTGGCTCAGCGGAACATTTCCCGCGCCGTGAAGGCCATGCCGAGCGCGGCGGCGGAGTCTCCGCCCGTCGCCCACTCGAAACGGGTCGTGATCTTGTCGGCATCGAGCGGACTGCGGCGATAGACCGCCCAGGCGCGGGAATCGAAGCCCTCGAGAATCCAGTCCAGGTAGCGATCCCGGAACGAGGCCTCGGCCAGACCACCACCGATCACCACGAGACCGGGATCGAAGACCCGGACAAGGTCGGCGAGAGCGTAGCCGAGGATGATGCCCTGTTGCTCGAAGATCTTGGTGGCGAGCGGATCGCCCTTCGACGCGTAGTCGCGCAGCTGAAAGGCCTTTTCCTCGATGGGTGCGTCCTCCAAGGTCAGCGGGTGCTCGGCCCACTCCTCCTTGTCCAGTTCGAAGGTCAAGCGGCGGCGCAACGCCACCAACGAAACCCAGGCCTCGACGCAACCGAGGAGACCGCAGGAGCATTGCGGCAGTTCACCGTCGTCCTCGTGAAACGGCACCGTGATATGACCGACCTCCAGCGCGAGTCCGTTCGCACCTTCGTAGGCGCGCCCGCCGGGCAGGACGAGCCCGCCCCCCAGTCCCGTCCCCGGAGCGACGAAGAGGAGTCCGCCGAGGTGCTTGCGGCGCACCGCGTATTCCCCCAGCGCAGCGGCGTTGCCGTCGTTGGTCATGTAGACAGGCACACCCACCCGGGCGGAAAACCGATCGCGAATGTCACGCCCGACCCAGTCTTCCGCGAGGTTGGCCTTGCCCCAGATGACGCCATCGCTGGAGGGAGCGGGAACGTCGAGGCCGATGCCGCGAATCGACGAGGGTTCGACTCCGGCCCCCTTGGCCAACTCGTTCATGGCGAGTTCCAGCTGACCGAAAGTCGCCTCGTAGCCATCCTTCACCAGGCTGCGCACTTCCACCATCTCCCCGACCGTCTCTCCCTGGCCGTCCACGAGGATCGACTTGATGGTCGTTCCGCCCACATCCAATCCCGCAAAAAAGGAAGCTTTCTCCGACATGATTCTCTTTCCGTTAATTACTTGAAGAAGATTTTGTTCTCAAAATCGAAACGGCCCATCCACCTGGCTTCCGCCCGAACCGGCAGAGCCTTAGGTGACGCCACTGGCACCGTCAAACCCATTTTGGCGACGCCATTGTCGCATTCCGCCCCACGCTTGACAATGCCGGGAGCGCTCGCCATGGTTCGGCCGTCTGCTCCGGGAGGAACCCGCCGCCGACCGAGTCTCGGCGCGGATCCTGCTTCCTCCCCAATGGCCGAGCAGATGCTCGTTGTCCTGTAGATTTCCGAACCATCTCCCGTTTTCATGAAGATCGCTTTCCTCACCGCCGGCGGCATCGCTCCCTGTCTCTCCTCGTCGATCGGCGGGCTCATCCATGCCTACAACTTCCTCGCTCCGGAAGCGGAATTGATCGGTTATCTCAACGGCTACCAGGGTCTGCTGACCGGACGGTCCTACACCTTTCCCAAGTCCGTCAGGGATCGTCACGAGATCTTCTACAACTTCGGGGGCAGCCCCATCGGCAACAGCCGGGTCAAGTTGACCAACGTCGATGACTGCGTGAAGCGCGGCCTGGTCAAGGAGGGAGAGATCCCGCTCAAGGTCGCCGCCGATCAACTGGTGGCCGACGACGTCCACATCCTCCACACCATCGGTGGAGACGATACCAACACCACCGCCGCCGACCTCGCCGCCTACCTGCACGAGAACGACTACGAACTGACCGTGGTCGGCCTGCCGAAGACGGTCGACAACGACGTCTACCCCATCGTCCAGACTCTCGGCGCCTGGACCGCCGCCGAGCAGGGCGCCCGCTTCTTCCGCAACGTCGCCAACGAGAACACCACCAGCATGCGCCAGCTCATCATCCACGAGGTGATGGGCCGCCACTGCGGCTGGCTCACCGGGCGCACCGCCTACGACTACCGCCAGAGTCTGCACGACTACGACTGGATGCCCGAAGCCCTGCTCCACCAGATCCGCTGGGATGTGGATGCGGTGTGGGTACCGGAACTCGGGGTCGACATGGACTCCGAAGTCGAGCGCCTCGCCAATCGCATGGACGAGAACGACAGCGTGAACATTTTCCTCAGCGAAGGCGCCGGCGTGGATGCCATCGTCGCCGAGATCGAACGCACCACCGGGAAACCCGTTCCCCGCGACGCCTTCGGGCACGTTCGTCTCGACGAAGTGAATGTCGGTCAGTGGTTCGCCAAGGAACTGAAGAACAAGCTCGGCGCCGAGAAGGTGCTGGTGCAGAAGAGCGGCTACTTCGCCCGCTCCGCCGCGCCCAACAAGCAGGACCTCGATCTCATTCTCAAGAGCTGCGCCCACGCCGCCCGCTCCGCCCTCGACGGCGTCAGCGGCGTCGCCGGCCTGGACGAAGACAACGGCGGCGAGATGCGCACCATCGAGTTTCCCCGCATCAAGGGCGGCAAGCCTTTCGACTACGGGCAGAGCTGGTTCACCACCATGCTCGAAGAAATCGGCCAGCCGCTCGGCCAGCCATCGAAGGAACACTGACCAAGAGGGGGGACTCCATCCCCGCTCGCTCACGCGGGAATCGTCTTCCTCACCGCGGCGTGACCACGACCACGGAGGGCGTCCCATCCGGACCGTTCTCGATGCGCATGTCGAGATCCCAGAATTCGGCGATCTTGTAGAGGATCTCGCGGCGCGACAACGAGGAATCCTTCAGGTGGAACAGCGGAAGGTCGGCGGACAAGCCGCGAACGTCGTACTTGATCTGCGCGATCGGAACCTGGTCGAAAACCAGCTCCGGCGTCAGGTTCCGGTATTCCACGTCGAACCGTTCGTCCATCCAGCGTTCGAGCGGTTCGTAATCGGTGCGAAGAAAACCGGGAGGCAGGAGCAGCCGAGCCTCCGCCACCGGGTTGGTGGTGGTGTTCACCGTCTCAAAAGAGGTCGGGCTGCTCTGGCAGGCCGAGAAGAACGCCACGGCCAGGAGCATTCCACCCCATCGGGCCATCGACAGAAATCCGGATCGGGAGACTTTCCTCATGGAGCGCCGAATTTACGCGGTCATCCGGGATCTGTCTTGAAAAAATCCGACACAATCCGTTGGTAAGCGCCGTCACCATGCCCGAAGAACCCGACCAGAGCAATCCGTGGATCACTCATGAGTCCCGTGAAATCTACGTGAACCCGTGGATCCGGGTCCGCGAGGACCAGGTCACCAATCCCGCCGGCGGAAAGGGTATCTACGGCGTGGTCGAGTATCGCAACCGGGCCGTGGGCGTCGTCCCCATCGATGAGGAGGGCCACACTTGGCTGGTCGGTCAGTATCGCTACACCCAGGACACCTACGAGTGGGAAATTCCCGAAGGCGGCTGTCCCGAGGGAGAGGACCTGCTGGAAACCGCCGCGCGCGAGTTGCGGGAAGAGACCGGTCTCGTCGCCGAACACTACGAACTCCTGCTCGGAGAACTCCAGATGTCGAACAGCGTCAGTGACGAGCGCGCCTGGCTCTACGTGGCCCGCGGGCTCACCATGACCGAGCGTGATCCTGAAGATACCGAGCAGATCTCCGTTCGTCGCCTTCCCCTGGCCGAAGCCATCGCCATGGCCGAGCGCGGCGAGATCCGCGACATCATGTCGGTGGTGGCATTGCTGCGGTTGAGGTGAAGGGATCAGCCACGGATACACGGTTGCGGGATTGCGGAACCCGAAGAAAAAAGCGCAAGGTGGCTCCGTGAATCCGAAAGAAACCACCCCCGCCCCGCCGCTTTCCCCTCTCTCCCGCCGCGATTTCCTCACCCGGTCCTCCGGAACCCTCGCCGCAACCGCGCTGGGGGCTTCGATGCTCCCCGGAAGCATCCGGGCCGCCGCACCGAAGGCCACCATCCACGAGACCAAGGTCATCTCCTGGCAACCGGAATACTACCACGGCTGGTCGACCGTCTTTCGGCGCGCGAACGGCGAGCTGATTCTCACCTGGTCGGGACGACGCGAGGGCCATATCTGCCCCTTCGGCACGGTCGAGATGATGCGGTCGCGGGACGGCGGGAAGAGTTGGACCTTTCCCCGAACCCTGCTCGACGGGGCCATCGATGATCGCGATTCCGGCTGCCTGGAAACGGCGAAGGGCTCACTCATCGTCACCACCTTCACCTCCCTGGCCTACCAGACGCACGTTCTCGACAAGGGCAAGTACACGGACGATCCACGCTGGATGGCGGCTCACCATCGCCTGCCCTCGGACGAGGCGCGCCAGGCTGAACTCGGCGAATGGGCGATACGTTCCGTCGACGGTGGGATCACCTGGTCGGAGCGGATTCACACCATCGCCAATTCTCCCCACGGTCCCATCCAGCTCTCCGATGGTCGTCTGCTCTATCCCGGCAAGGAGTTGTGGTCGGACGGCAAGCGGGTCGGAGCGGCAGTTTCCGAGGACGACGGTCAGACCTGGTCTTGGCTGTCCGACATTCCCACCCGGGAAGGCGACGACGCCACCGGCAACTACCACGAACTCCACGGCGTCGAGTGCGCCAGCGGCAAGATCGTGGTCCAGATCCGCAATCACAACGCCGCCAACAAGGGTGAGACACTGCAGACGGAATCGACCGACGGCGGCAAGACCTGGAGCGTCCCCCATCCCATCGGCGTCTGGGGCCTGCCCTCCCACCTGCTGCGACTGAAGGACGATCGCCTCCTGATGAGCTACGGACATCGCCGGGCTCCCTTCGGCAACCAGGCCCGGGTCAGCGAGGACGAGGGCGCGACCTGGTCGGAACCGATGATCATTTCCGGCGACGGCGCCGGCGGCGACCTCGGCTACCCGAGCACGGTGCAACTGGATGACGACTCCCTGGTCACGGTCTGGTACGAGAACATGGCCGACTCTCCCCGGGCCCAGTTGCGGCAGGCACATTGGTCGCTGGGCTGAGCCTGGGAGTGCGGAACCCGGCACTTTTCTCGTTGCGCCCGCCCGACATTCACCGTTCTGGTGAAACCCATGTCCGGAACCGAGGAAAACGCCTGCATCCCCCTCCTCAGAGCCCTCTCCGACGAGAGCCGCTGGCGGATCGTTCGGCTGCTGGCGCACCAGTCCGATTCGCTGACCCTCGGCGAAATCGCCAACCGGCTCGATCTCTCCACCTACAACGCCTCCCGCCACGTCAAGATTCTCCGCGAAGCGGGACTCGTCACCATCCGGCGCCAGGGACGCTTCAAGCACATCGGCATCGCCGAAGGCTACCGGAACCGTATCCAATCGGGCGATCTCGACCTCGGCTGCTGCCGCTTCGATTTCGACCGTGAACCCAAATCCGGCACGGCTCTCGCCAATTTTCAGTTGCAGAGAAATGCAACTGTCAGCAACGTCTCCACCATGTCTCCCTCCACCCCCACTTCCGCCCGCTACCTCATGATCGGCGGCTTCCTCGGCGCCGGAAAAACGACCGCCGTCGCCGCCGTGGCGCGCCATCTCGCCGACCAGGGGAAACGCGTCGGCCTCATCACCAACGACCAGGGTCGCGAGCTCGTCGATACCGCCATGCTGCGCTCGCGGGGTTTCGCCACCGAGGAAATCGCCGGTGGATGTTTCTGCTGCCGATTCAACTCGCTGGTCGATGCGGCCGGGAAACTGACCGACGAAGCCAAGCCGGAAATCTTCATCGCCGAGCCGGTCGGCAGTTGCACCGACCTGGTGGCCACGGTGAGCTACCCGCTCCGCCGGATCTACGGCGAGGAATTCTCCATCGCCCCGCTGTCCGTGCTGGTCGATCCCATGCGCGCCCGACGCATCCTGGGACTGGAGGAAGGCCGCTCCTTTTCCGAAAAGGTCACCT
>JAUIGT010000140.1 GCA_030432615.1 Verrucomicrobiia bacterium | reverse complement strand
CTTTCGTCACCGCGATCTTCTCCGGCTTGCGCACCAGCATGAGGATGACCGCGATCACCAGTGCGAACAGCAGTAACAGCTGGGATCTCCGGCGAAAGGGGGAGCCGGCCTGTTCGATCGCGGGCATCGGCGGCGCGGTTCACAAGCCGCCGTAGCGACGGTGTCGTCGCGAGTACTCCGCGACCGCTTCCCGAAGATCGTCGTGGCGAAAATCCGGCCACAGTTTCTTCGTGATGTAGATCTCCGCGTAGCTGATCTGCCAGAGGAGAAAGTTCGAGATGCGCATTTCGCCGGAGGTACGGATCAGCAGATCGGGATCGGGATAGTAGCGCGTGTAGAGGTGTTTCGAGAAGAGATCGGGGTCGATCATGGCTTCATCGATGTGTCCTTCGCGAACCGCCCGAACGACGCTCTTGATGCCGTCGATGATTTCTTCTCGGGAGCCGTAGCTGAGGGCAAGGATCAGGGTCAGTCCGGTATTCTCGCTCGTCTCCTCGATGGCCCGGTGAAGGCGTCTTTGACAATTCCGAGGAAGCAGGTCCAACCGGCCGATGGCCTGAAGGCGAACGTTCTTCTCTTTCATCTCGCTGGTTTTTTCCTTGAGGAAGGCTTCCAGCAGGCGCATGAGCGCTTCCACCTCCGCTCTGGGGCGTCTCCAGTTTTCGGAGGAAAAGGCATACAGCGTCAGGAACTCGACGCCGAGGTCTCCACAGGCCTCGACACAAGCGCCCACGGATTCCGCGCCCGCCCGATGGCCATCGCGCCGTGGCAGCCCGCGTTCTTCCGCCCAGCGGCCGTTGCCGTCCATGATCACGGCGATATGGCGCGGAATGGTGGCTGTTTTCGGATTGGAAGGAGTTTCGGCCATCGGGAGCGGGACCGGGAGTCGTCAGTGCGCAATAGGAAGAAGTCGAAATCCTCGGCCGGAGCCGGAGAAAGATCCAACCGACCGGCCAAACCACCACTGAACAGGGTGAAGTGGCGGAGTCAACAGGGTTCGGTTTCTGGGAGCGGATGCCAGAGAATAAATAAAGAGGAATCAATAAAGGGACGGAGGAATCAATAAAGGGACGGGTCATTTATTTGTTGACTGCCAGCGGGAGGATGCGCATCGTCGTGAGTAGAGTGATGAGACAGGCGCGATTGATTCGAGAGCAGGGAGATGCCTTCTACCACTGCATGTCGCGGGTGGTGGATAAGCAGTTCATTTTTGGCGATGGCGAGAAGCGCTATTTTCGCAGGTGGATGCGCAGACTGGAGGCATTCTGCGGGGTGGAGGTGGTTACCTACTGCCTGATGGGCAATCACTTCCACCTGCTGGTCAGAGTGCCTGACCGAAATCGGATTCCTCCGCTGACAGTGGAGAGATTGCTGGAGCTGCTGCCCTTGCTCTACAACGACACCCAGAGCCTGGGGATCCGGCAGGAAATCGAACGGGCACTGGAGTCTTCTGACCCGAACTGGATGCCGCGAATCCTGGAGCGCTTCGAGGCGCGGCAGGGAAATCTCTCGGTGTTTCTCAAGGAACTGAAGCAGCGTTTCACGCAGTGGTTCAATCGACGCAAGGGGCGGCGCGGAACGCTTTGGGAGGATCGGTTCAAGAGTGTGCTGGTGGAGGGCTCGGAGGAAGCGCTGATGACGATCGCGGCTTACATCGACCTGAATCCGGTGCGGGCCGGGCTGGTGAACGATCCGAAGGACTATCCCTGGTGCGGTTACGCGGAGGCGGTGGCGGGCCTGGGGGTGGCGCGACAGGGGTTGGGGCGCATCCTGGAGCAGACCGCCTATGGAGTGAATCGAAAGATCACCTGGGCGAATACGGCTCCGAAATACCGATTGCTGCTCTTCGGCCAAGGGCAGCAGCGGGAAGCGGATCCGGACTACGGGAAACCGGGCCGAAAAGGAATGAGCCCCGCGGACGTGGAGGCGGAGATCGACCGGGGCGGAAAGCTGTCGGTAGCGGAGATCCTTCGATGCAAGGTGCGCTATTTCAGCGACGGAGCGATCTTCGGCAGCGTGGATTTCGTCAACGAGGTCTTCGCGGCGAATCGATCCCGCTACGGACCGAACCGAAAGACGGGTGCACGCCGCATGCGTGGAGCGGACTGGGGCGGTCTTCGGGTGCTGCGCGACCTGCGGAAAGACGTCGTAGTGGCCCGAGAGCCGGCGGCTCAGGAAACGAGTGTTTGATCCCGCGCAGGGCCGACACCGATGAGGGTGATGGGCACGCCGAGAGCCTCGGAAAGCCTGTCGAGATAAGCCCGGGCGTTGTCCGGCAAATCATCGACGGACTTGGCGCCATCGGTGGCGGTCTGCCAGCCGGGCAAGGTCTCGTAGACGGGCTTGATGCGATCGTAATCGCCGATCGCGGCCGGCGGAAGGTCGTGACGTTCGCCTTCGATCTCGTAGTGGGTGCAGACGGGGATCTCGGCGAGTTGATCGAGTCCGTCGAGGTTGGTGACGGCGAGTTCGTCGATGCCGTTGACCATGACCGCGTAGCGCAGCAGGACGAGGTCGAGCCAGCCGCAACGGCGTTCGCGCCCGGTGGTGGCGCCGAACTCACGCCCCATGCCGTGGAGCACGTCGCCCCAATTGTCGTCCTCGGTGGGGAACGGCCCGGACCCGACGCGGGTGGTGTAGGCCTTGGCCACGCCGATGACCTTGTCGATCTTCTGGGGCGGAACGCCCGAGCCAGTGCAGGCGCCGCCGGAGGTGGTGTTCGAGGAGGTGACGAACGGATAGGTCCCGAAATCGATGTCGAGGTAGGTTCCCTGGGCGCCTTCGAAAAGCAGGTTGTCGCCGGCGGCGATGGCGTCGTGAAGGAACTTCACGGTGTTGCCGACGTAAGGGCGGAGGCGTTCGGCGGCGGCGAGGCATTCGCGGCCGATGGCTTCGGCATCGAGCAATTCCTCTCCGGCGGCTTCGAGGATGACGTTGCAATCGGCAATCTTGGAGGTCAGCCGCTCGATGAACGTCACCGAGTCGAAAAGGTCGTGCACGCGCAGGCCGGTTCGCTCGATCTTGTCGGCGTAGGTGGGGCCGATGCCTCGCTTGGTGGTGCCGATCTTTCTTGAACCGAGGTTGCTCTCGCGGCGGGCGTCGAGTTCACGGTGGTAGGGCAGCACGAGGTGGGCGCGGTCGGAAATACGCAGGTTTTCCGGGCTCACGGAAATGCCTTTCTCCTCGAGGCCGTCGATCTCGCCCAGCAGGGAAACCGGATCCATGACCACGCCGTTCCCAATGACGCAGCGCTTTCCGGGCCAGAGGATACCGGAGGGAATGAGGTGGAGAACGTAGGTCTTGCCCTCGCTGATGACGGTGTGCCCCGCGTTGTTGCCGCCTTGCGCGCGGACGACGACGTCGGCTTTCTCGGTGAGCCAGTCGACGATCTTACCTTTGCCTTCGTCGCCCCACTGGGCGCCTGTTACCACGATGTTCGGCATGTTCTTGAGTGATGGAAGGAGTGATTGGGGGGAGGAGCGGAAAGAGGAGAAAAGGAACGCGGGACGCGGGGGAGTCAAGTGGGCGCGCGTATTCCGACAAAAAACCGTTCCCGGGGGCGGACTCGTTCCGCCCGTTCCAGCGACGGGAAAACTTGGGAGCGAAGGGGATCGAAAACGGCCGCCGCGTTCGGAAACTGAAACGACCGCGGGTTGACGAGCCGTGAGGGACGTCCGTCAGACTTTCATCATCATGGCGAACGCGGCGACGGCGGCGGCGGCGAGGATTCCCACGATTCCGAGCACCATGGCGATCTTCGAGGCACCGTCCTTTTTCTCGACCTTCGGAAGCGGGGAGAGATTCTTGAAATCGGCGGGCATCACGGATTGCTCGGCGATGTCGGCGTGGATGGTGCTTTCGAAGCCGCTGCCGGACGAGCCCCCGAAATCGTCTCCGGCTTCCTCCGATCCTTCGGACGCCGCCATTTCCTGGCCTTCGATCCCGTAGTCGGCATCGACCTGGCCGAAGGTGATGCGGGAGCCCGGGCTCAGGGGCGCCTCACTGACGGGAGAGCCGTCGAGAAAGGTGCCGTTGGTGGAGTCCAGATCGACCAGGTGATATTGATCGCCGACCAGGCGCAGTTGCGCGTGGTGGCTGGAAATCGAGTCGTGCACGACCACGATGTCGTTGTCGTCGGCACGACCGACACTGATCTCGGTCTGATCTTCGAAACCGACCTTGAGCGGTTCCTGATCTGGAAGGTAAATCGTGAGTTTCGGCATGGCAGCCCGGACTTTACGGGGTTTCAGCGCGTGGAATCAATCAATTTGGCAAATTCCTCGAAGAAATAGGAGGCATCGTGCGGGCCGGGAGCGGCTTCGGGATGGTACTGGACGGAGAAAACCGGGTAATCCTTGTGCCGCAATCCCTCGACGGTGTCGTCGTTGAGGTTGATGTGGGTGACCTCGACGTTGGACGGTAGCGAATCGGCATCGACGGCGAAGCCATGGTTCTGCGAGGTGATCGCGACTTGTCCGGTCCGCAGGTCCTTGACCGGCTGGTTGCCGCCCCGATGACCGAACTTGAGCTTGAAGGTCTTGCCGCCGAAGGCGTGCCCGAGCACCTGGTTGCCGAGGCAGATGGCGAACATCGGCTTCTTGTCGATGAGCTTGCGAATTTCGCTGTGCACGTACTCGAGGGCCGCCGGGTCGCCGGGGCCGTTGGAGAGAAAGACGCCGTCGGGATTCCTGGCGAGCACCTCTTCGGCAGGAGTGCGGGCGTTGACGACATCGACGGAAAATCCGTGCTGGCGCAGGCTGCGAAGGATGTTGCGCTTGATGCCGAAATCGTAGGCCACGATGTGATACTTCGGCTCGGGAAGGGGGAAGAAACGCTCGCCGTCGTCCCCCTCTTCCGTGGGAGCGTCGCTGATGGCATTGACCACGGTCCATTTCCGGCTTTCGCGGCTCTCCGGGTCCCACTGGTAGCCGTTCTCGGTGGTCTTTTCCTGGACGAAATCGGAGCCGGCCATGGGTGGGGTTTCCTGGGCGCGGGCCACGCAGCCCGCGGCATCGAGCGAGCCGTCGGTGCAGAGACAGGCGCGCATGGCCCCGGCAGTTCGCAGGCGCTTGGTGAGGGCGCGGGTGTCGATGCCCTCGATCCCGGGGATGTCGCTGTCCTTCAACCACTGATCGAGCGATTTCTGGGAGCGCCAGTTGCTGGGGATCTCGCAGAGTTCCTCGATGACGAAACCGCGGACGTGGATGGCATCGCTCTCGTTGTCGAGCGGGTTGACCCCGTAGTTCCCGATCATCGGGTAGGTCATGGTCACGATCTGGCCGCGGTAGGAGGGATCGGTGAGGACCTCCTGGTAGCCGGTCATCGAGGTGTTGAAGCAGATTTCGCCGGACTGCGTGGTGGTGGCACCGAAGGCGTATCCTTCGAACACAGTTCCGTCTTCCAGGGCGAGAATGGCGGGTCTTTTCGTCAAAACGTGGATCTGGAGCGTGGTTGTAGCGGGGATTGGGCTGGGCGGGACCGGAAGGGACCGGACGAGGGAAGCCGTTCGCAATTTCGATACCGCGTCATCGAGTGTGGCATCATCTGTTGCGGTTGCAAGCGAGGACGGGCCGGATCGAATCAAGCGTGGACCGGAAATCGCGTCAATCGGTGCGGGGTTTCGGCCAAGATCCTGGCGTCTCATCGCCGGGGGAAATGATTGAATGAAGGGGAGACCAGTTCTTCCCAAGCCATGAGAATCACCCCCTTCCCTCGAAGCGATGTTGCCAGGAGGTGTTCGTATTTCCTCGTGGCAGTAATCCTGGCGGTCTGCCCGTTGGCCCAGGCGCTGCATCCGGTTGTCGAAAAACTCCACCCGAAGCAATCGCTGCCCGCGGAATTCGGCAATGCGGTGGCGGTTTCCGATCGCTGGATCGTGGTCGGAGAATCGAAGAACCAGGATCTCGCCCTCAATGCCGGAGCGATTCACGTGTTCGACGCCCGCACCGGGCGCCATCTCCGGCGCATTCGGTCCTCGGACGGTGCGGCGGGCGATTTCTTCGGCAACGCGGTGGCTCTTTGCGGAAACCTCGTCCTGGTGGGAGCTCCGGGAGACGAGGGAAACCGCGGCGGCGCCTACCTCATCGATGTGCGTAGCGGGCGGGAGGTGAGCAAGCTCACTCCCCTCGGCGGGGTGGTGAACGGTTACTTCGGAACTTCGGTCGCTCTCGCCGGCGGTCTGGCGGTGGTCGGCGAGCCGGGCCGAAACGGGGGAACGGGGTTGGTCCATGTCTTCGATGCGGCAACCGGGAACCTGAGACAGACCCTGGCGGCGAACGGCGGCGCTCCGGGAGATGAGTTCGGACACAGTGTCGCCACCGACGGGCGGCGGGTGCTGACCGGAGCGTGGGGCCGGGGCTTCGGAACCGGCGCGGCCTACTACCATGACGGATTCTCCGGCGACCAGCTGTTCGAACTGACCGCCACGGGCGGGGCGCCCGGACACCTGTTCGGCGTCAGTGTGACCCTCGGGGGAAGACGCGCGGTGGTGGGGGCCACGGGCACCAATGGATTCCAGGGAACCGCCTACGTCTTCGACCTGGAGACCGGACTCCAGGCGGCGGTCCTGACGGCTCCCGATGGGGTGGGGGGCGACAATTTCGGGGTGCGACAGGCGGCGGACGGCAACCTGGTTCTCGTCGGCGCCAACCTCCACGACACCGGCAGCGGGGCGGCCTACCTTTTCGAGTTGAACTCGATGAGCTTCCTCGGAAAGCTGGCGGCCGCCGACGGAAAGGGCAACGACTACCTGGGAAGCGCCGTGGCATTGTGTGGGGATATGGCGCTGCTCGGGGCGCCGGGTGATGACGAGGGATTCTTCGCGGATAGCGGCTCGGCGTATCTCTATCGCGGGCTTGCGGGGCCGCTACCGCTGACCTCGCTGAGCAGTGCGGGCGACTTCGCCCCGGGGACCTTCGAGACGCGCTTCGGCGATTTCGAGCAACCCGTCGTGAATCGTTTCCGCGATGTCGCTTACCGAGCGCGGTTGACCGGGCCGGGCTCGCGGGGCGGTCGTGATCGCGGCATCTGGACGGACAGCCTGTTGGGCATCGGGCAGCCGCGCTTTGTCGATCTCTCGGAGAAAACCCGGCCCGGTGGCCTTGCCGGGCCGGCCGTTCGCCGGGTGAGGGGGCTGAATCGCGAGACGGTGACGGCCTACGATGTCTACTTCTCGGGCCCGGGGTTCAACGCCAACAACAGCCAGGCGATTCTCACCGACGACGGCACCGGCCCCGTGATCCTGGCCCAGGCCGGGGATCCCAATGTGTTGGGCGGCCCGCTGATACGACGTTTCCACGAGGTGCTGCAACAGCGACTCGAGCCGGCGGCGGCGATCTTTCACGGATTCACCGTGCCATGCGCCTTGGATCGGGCCTCGCTCGCCGGGGTGACCCTTCGGGACGATTCCGTGATCGCCATGATCGCCGCGAACGGGGCTCCGCACGCGGGCACGGTCCGGGAGGGCGACGGCATCCTGGCGGGAACTTTCCTGCAGCTGTTTCCCGAGGCCGCCAAGGGTTCCACGAGCTGGTCGGCATTCGGCGGCTATTTCCTCGATGCGGTGGCCAACGCCCGACCGTTGCAGAAGATCTGGAGCCGCGACCTGACGGGCAACACCTCGCCGGTCGCGTTCCAGGGAAACCAGGCTCCCGGATGTGCTCCCGGCCAGTTGTTCCGCTCCTTCGCGGGCGTGGGAATCCAGCAGGTGTCCGGAGTGGTCAAGGCTCGCCTCCGGGGACCGGGGGTGAATGGCGGGAACAACGAGGGCATCTGGAGGGAAAACGTGGGCATTCCGAAGTTGCTCGTTCGCGAGGGAGATGAGCCGGTTCAGGGGTCACCCGGTGTGGCGATCGCACGGATCGTTCGTTTCTGGCCGCTGGATACGGGGCTGGTGGCGGAGGTCCGGTTGCGCGGGCCGGGCGTGAATGCGGGCACCGACGGAGCCCTGGTCCTACGCCAGAACAATGATACCTACTTGAGCCTGCTGCGGGAAGGAGACCCCGTGGTGGGCTGGGACTGTCCGCGGGTCCGCTCCATCCAGCGGGTGGCGGTGAATCCGGTGACCGGAGCCTACGCGGTTGTGGTCTCTCTGAACGGTTCTCCGCGACGCAACCAGGCGCTCCTGACGGGCGTGACTTCCATCGGGAACGACACCAATCTGCGTGGCCTACGGCTGCCTCACCTGGTGCTTCGCAAGGGAACTCCCTTCAATACCCCCTTCTCGGGCTCCACCAGTCTGCGATCCATCCTGCTGAGTCCCCAGCTCGATCGCCATGGCGTGGGCGCGAAGGGACTCGGCCAGGTGGTGTCTGATGGCGGCAGCATGGTGCTGCGTTTGCAGTTCGATGACCGCAGTCGGGAACTGGTGCTGGGCAGTCCGTGATCGGGGACGAGGGCCATGGGGCGCGTTCGAGTCCTTTCGTTGTTCCGACCAGCTCCCGGAATCAGTCGGCTCGGCCCGATTCTCCTTGTTGGCTGAGGAGGAGACCTTAGGATGACGGGGTTCTCCCGCCTCCGTCATCCGTCCCGCCATGATCGCGAAACCTCCGGCGCTTCGCCGCCGATTCCTCCTGCCCGCTATCCTGTGCCTTGGCGCGGCGGGGATTGCTTCAAGTGTCGTTGCCGAACCGACGGTGCGAAGGCAGCCGGAGCACGGAGCGCGAAACCCCGCCGACAATCAGTTCGGCCAGGGGATCGCGCTGTCGCCGCGCTACCTCGCGGTGGGTTCCAAGGAGAATATCGACCGGCCGGAGACGCTGATCGGGAACGTCAAGGTCTTCGACGCTCGCACCGGACGCCTCATCCGGACCTTCTACCCTCCCGATCCGAACGGGGGATTCGGGGAAGCGATCGCCGTTTCCGGGCGTCGCATTCTCATCGGCGCCTCGCTCGCCGATCTCACCGCGCGCGGGGCCGCCTACCTCTTCGACATCCCCACCGGTCGCCGGATTGCCAAGCTGACCTCACCGAATCCGCAGAATTTCGATCGCATGGGTTCGGCGGTGGCGATGGATGGGAACTACGCGGTGGTGGCCTGCCGGGGAGACAACGGGTACGTCGGCGCGGCTTTCGTTTACGATTCCCGTTCCGGGGAGTTGCTGCACGAACTGCGGGCGGACGTTCCCGGATACAATTTCGGCACCTCGGTGGCGGTCTGCGGTCGATTCGCCCTGATCGGTGCGAGCGATGAAGAGGGTGGTGATGATCGCGGCTCCGTCTACCTGTTCGATCTCGAGACCGGTGAAGAGATGGACAAGCTGAACCCGCCCGATCCCGCGGACTTCGATTATTTCGGCGACCAGGTCGCGCTGAACGGCCGATTCGTGGTGGTGGGCGTTCCGCTAAAGGACAGCTCGGCGGGAGCCGTGTATGTCTGGGATCTGCGAACGGGCGAGGGCCCGACCAAGATCACTCCGCCGGTCGGGACCGGGGTGGGCCGTTTCGGCTCTTCGGTGGCCGTCAGTGGGTCCATGGCGCTGATCGGCTACGAGTGGGGAGACGACTACCGTGGCAGCGCCGTTCTCATGGAATTGCCGTCAGGGAATGTGATCGATACCCTGAACGTCAGCGGGAGACCGCAATACACGAATTTCGCCAAAAACGTCGCCCTCTGCGGGGATCGAGCCGCCATTTCCGCCGAGGCCGAGGACGTGGAGGCCAATAACTCCGGCGGCGTCTATGTCTTTGAAAATCTCGGGCGGCCCCTGCCGGTGACGACGATCGCGACCACGGGAGCGGATGCGCCCGGTGTCGCCGACGCGGTGTTTCGCAATTTCCGACGCCCGGCGCTGAGTTCCACGGGGGAATTCAGCTTCGAGGGATTCCTCGCCGGGCCGGGAGCGGCCGGAGGGAGAAACCGGGGACTTTGGTCGGATTCCTTCACCGGGTTCGACGTGATCGCCCGCAGTCGCGATGAGGTTCCCGTCCTCGGCCAGGGCGTGTTTCTCCGCAACGCCTTCCTGCCGATCCAAAATGAGTCTCCCGGTCAGGTCGTCTTTTCCGCCGTGTTGGGTGGTAGCGGCGTCAATGCCTCCAACCGCCGCGCCATTCTCGGGGACGTGGCCGGTTCGGTGGTTCCCGTGCTGCGAGATGGCGATACGCTGGGAAGCTTCGACGGAGCGGGGCTGCAACGATGGCTGCCCTACAAATACGACACCTCCAAGGTCACCGTTCCCGTGCGTCTTCAGCGGAATCGTACCGACGGTGTGACCGCCGCCAACGACAGTGGACTGCTCACGATCCAGAGCGACGGCGGATTCGTGCACTCCGCCTTTCGGGAAGGCGATGCCGCGCCGGGTGGGAACGATTTTCGGCAGTTCGTGCCGCGAGTGGCGAGGTCCGGGGATGGCTTGATCTTTACCACCTTTACCGCTCCGCCGGCGGGCGGGCGACCCGCCTTGGAGACCTTTGCCGGATCCTCCGACGATGCCGGCACCGTGCAGAGCCTGATTCGCCAGGGAGACGAAGTGCCGGGTCTCGATCCGGGACAGACGATCCGCACCATCGCCGGGGAAGCCGGGGACGGTCTGATCCGCGCCTTCGTGAGCGGGCCGGGCATCACGGGGCGGAACAACGAGATTCTCTGGCACGAACCCACCGATTCCGTGGCGTTGCAGAAAGGACAGACCATCCTCGCCAATGACGGGATCAGTCGGCCGGAGCTGGTGGTGCAACGGATTCTCGGTTTCTGGGAAACCCAGGGCGGCATCGTCGCCCTGGCCCGGTTCCTCGGGCCGGGCGTGAATTCCCGGAACGACGTCGGCTTGGTGATCGGCAGCTTTGGCTCGCCGTGGAACTTCCGGCTCCTGGTCCGGGAAGGCGATCTCGTCTGCGGCTGTGAGAGTTCGCGGATTCGGGCGATTCAGCGGGTGGCCCCGGACAACGCCGGTGGACACTACGCCGTCCAGGTTTCCCTCACCGGTTCTCCCCGGGAGAACCAGGCCCTGCTGTCGAAGCACATTTCGACCAAGAATCGTTACCTCCCCGTGATCTTGAGAAAAGGCACCCGCTTCGAGGTGGAGTCCGGTCCGAGTACCCTGCGATCCATCCTTTTCGAAGTTCCCCGCGAACGCACCGGCGCGTTTGCCACCGGCGGCGCCTCGGTGGTGACCGAAGAGGGAAGTCTCATTGCCACGATTCGGCTCGACCGGGGAGAGAGAAGATTGGTTCTCGACCAACCCTGAGCATGGAACGTGCTTCCCTCGACTTGTTTTCACCCGTCAGAAACCCCTCTCCACGGGCCCGGCTCACGTCGATTCCTCCTGCCATGAAAACCTTTTTCCTACTTTCTTCATTGCTGCTCCTCGGCCTGCCTTCCCAGGCCGAGGCCCGGCGTCCCATCGATCGTATCCTGCTCCCGAAGGACGTGGAAGATCGCTCCGGTTTTGGGACGGCTCTGGCGGTAAACGATCGCTGGATCGCGGTGGGAGATCCCAGCGCCGAAGTCGGCAATGGGGTGGTCACGATCTACAGCGCGGCGACGGGCCGCTTGGTGCGGGAACTGCGGGCGCCTGATGCGGCGGAGGGTGACGCCTTCGGGTCCAGTCTCAGCCTTTGTGGAAACAAGCTGCTGATTGGCGCGCCGGAATACGGGAACAGCACGGGTATCGCCTATCTGATGGATGTGCGCAATGGGCGCCTGATTCATCGCATCCTGGCCAGTCCAGCGGTGATCCATGACAATGCCGGTGTCGCCGTGGCCTTGTCGGAGCGCTACATGGCGATCGGGCTCAGTGGGCGAAACTCCAATTCGGGCGCGGTGGAGATTCACAACACCATCACGGGTGAGTTCGAACGCCGCATCTCGGCCGCCGACGCGGCATTGGGGGACGGTTTCGGAAAGAGCCTCTCCGTGCACGGCGAACTGGTTCTCGTCGGCGCTCCCGACGAAGGTAGCGAGGCCGGAGCGGCCTATCTGTTCGATCTCCGCAGCGGAAGGCAACTCCGCAAGTTGATCAGTCCCAATCGATCCTCCTCCAAATCCTTCGGCAAGGCTCTGGCCCTCGATGGCACGCGCGCCATCGTGGGAGAACCCGGTTTCGGGGCGGACGCACGAGCCTACCTGTTCGATCTGCAGACGAACGATCCACCCGTGACTTTTCCGGTCCGAGGCGGGAGCTTCGGGTCCCAGGTCGAACTCGACGGAAACCTGGCCCTGATCGGGGCGCCCGATGACGGGATTGCCTACCTGTTCGACGTCTCCCGAATGGAGTCCCTGCGCGTTCTGACCCCGAGCAGCGGAGCCGGTTTCTTCGGGCAGAACCTGGCCTTCTGCGGCGACCAGGCGCTTTTCGGGGTTGCCAACAGCGGTGGTGGCGCGGTGCATTTCCTCCGACCTCTCGTCGGACCGTTGCCGCTGGAGACGGTGACCCAGACGCGAAATTACGCTCCCGGTACCGTCCAGGTGGACTTCCGCAATTTCTTCCAACCGCTCATCAATCCCGATGGCGAGGTCTTCTTCACCGCCGGACTCGTGGGACCGGGAACGGCGGGTGGTCGCAACCAAGGCTTGTGGACGAATTTCCAGGGAGCCCTCGATACCAACGGCATTGCCGGCGGCAACGCGGATGTCATCGAGCCCGGGCTGAAGATCGGGCGGATGCTACGCTTCGTGAGCAGTCGGGCCGACTCC
>JAUIGT010000139.1 GCA_030432615.1 Verrucomicrobiia bacterium | reverse complement strand
TTTCCCGGGAAACGCGTCCTCGCCATTTCCGCTCGCCACGGCACCGGAATGGACGAGTGGTTCCGGATCCTCGAATCCGAAGACCAGGTCGCCCGTCCAGCGATGGAGATCGACTACGATGTCTATGCCGAGGGCGAGGCCCTGCTCGGTTGGCTGAACGCCACCATCGAGGTCGCTCCCGATGACGAGGTCGATGCCGGCCCGCTCCTCGAAGCCATCGCGAAAGTCGTCCAGAATCGGCTCAATGCCCAGGAGGCGGAGGTCGCCCACCTCAAGATGACCCTGAGCCCCGACAACGCCTTTGCCGGCGAGGTCGCCATCGTCAACCTGGTGCGCAACGACTACAAACCCGAGCTTTGCCAGGAACTCGACGAACCCGTCACCGGCGGCCAGATCATTCTCAACCTGCGGGCGGAGTGCGATCCCGACGAGTTGTCGAAGATCGTCGCCGACGCCGTCCGGGAAGTTTCCACCGGCCCCTGCAAGCTGCGGCTGGAACACCTGGAGCATTTCCGCCCCGGGCGCCCCGTTCCGACCCACCGCGATGCCTGACCGGCGCGCGGACCGGACTTTTCCGTTGCCGTCGTCCCTGAGCGTTGCACTTTGGCAGCGCAAGCACCCCCTCCATGAGCGACGCCTCCGATTCCAACTCCAAAGACTCCGTTTCGCGCAAGGATTTCATCCGCGAAATCATCGATGCCGACCTCGCGTCCGGGAAACACGACGGCACCGTGACCCGGTTTCCGCCCGAGCCCAACGGTTACCTCCACATCGGCCACGCCAAGTCGATCTGCCTGAATTTCGGCATCGCCAACGAATACGGGGGGCGTTGTCACCTGCGTTTCGATGACACCAATCCCTCGAAGGAGGAGCAGGAGTACGTCGATTCCATCCAGGAGGACATTCGTTGGCTCGGGTTCGATTGGGGGGACAACCTGTTCTTCGCTTCCGACTATTTCGACCAACTCCACGAGTGGGCGATCCACCTCATTCGCGAGGGCAAGGCCTATGTCGATGACCAGAGTTTCGACGAGATCAAGGCCAACCGGGGCAACCTGACCGAGCCCGGAACCGACTCGCCGTGGCGCGACCGTCCGGTGGAGGAAAACCTGGCCGAGTTCGAGAAAATGCGCGCCGGGGACTACGAGGACGGGAAAAAGGTGCTGCGCGCCAGGATCAACATGGCGCACCCCAACCTCAACCTGCGGGATCCGGTGCTCTACCGCATTCTCCACGCGCACCATCACCGCACCGGCGACAAGTGGTGCATCTACCCGATGTACGATTTCACCCACGGACAGAGCGACGCCATCGAGCACATCACCCACTCGCTCTGCACCCTGGAATTCGAAAACCATCGCCCCCTCTACGACTGGTTTCTCGAGAACCTTCCCGTGCCCAGCCGCCCGCGGCAGATCGAGTTCGCCCGGCTGAACCTGAATTATACGGTGATGAGCAAGCGCAAGCTGCTGCAGCTCGTCAGCGAGAAGCACGTCAACGGCTGGGACGACCCCCGCATGCCCACCATCTCGGGACTGCGCCGGCGCGGCTATCCACCGGAAGCGATTCGGAATTTCTGCGCCGAGATCGGCATCACCAAGTTCAATGCCAAGCACGACATCGGGCTGCTGGAGAACGCCGTCCGCGAGGTCCTCAACCGCGACGCCCTGCGCCGCATGGCCGTGCTCGATCCCATCAAGGTCGTCATCACCAACTACCCCGAGGACCAGGTCGAGGAGGTCGATGTGATCAACAGTCCCGAGGACGAGAGCGCCGGCACCCGCAGGGTTCCCTTCTGCCGCGAACTCTGGATCGAGCGAGACGACTTCATGGAGGATCCGCCGAAGAAATTCTTCCGCCTCGGTCCCGGTCGCGAGGTCCGCTTCCGCTGCGCCTATTGGCTGAAATGCGAGGATTTCGTGAAGGACGAGGACGGCAAGGTGGTGGAACTGCGCTGCACCTACGATCCCGAGACCAAGGGAGGCGAGAGCCCACCCGACGGGCGCCGGGTGAAGGGCACGGTCCACTGGGTCAGCGCCCGGCACGCCATCGATGCCGAGGTCCGGCTCTACGATCGCCTGTTCGATCACGCCAACCCCGACAGCAAGAAGCGTAACTTTCTCGATCACCTGAATCCGAACTCGCTCGAGATTCGCACCGGATGCAAGCTGGAACCCGCCTTGGCGGAGGCGAAGCCGGGCGAGCCAATCCAGTTCGAGCGGATCGGCTACTTCTGCGCAGATCCCGATTCGAAAGCCGATGCGCTGGTCTTCAACCGGACCGTCGGGCTGCGCGACAGCTGGGCGAAAGCGCAGCAGAAGGGCGGTTGATGGTGGGCATTTCCAGGCGGAAGCCCGGACTCCAACTTCTTCTTTTCACGGGCTTTTCACCCGGAGTTCATCCTGGTTTCACGCGGCGAGGCGAATCTGCGTCGCCATGAAACTGAAAGAACTGCTACCCACCCTCAAGCCCGGCCTCATCCTGGCTCTCATCAATATCCTGCTCTGCGCCGTCTTCGCCGTCTGTGCCTCCCTCGCTCTCGGCGGCAGCGCGCTCGCGCGGGAATTCCTGGACCTGCCGCTGCCCCTGCTCCCCATCGTGGTGCTCGGCGCCACCCCGGCGGCCGTCCTCGCCTGGATCGTCTTCGGATGCCGCATTCGCCACGGTCGGGGCCTTCGATTCGTCATCGCCGCCATCGGCACGGTTCCGCTCCTGGCCATCGTCGGCATCACCGTGCTGGGAACCCTGTGGTTCGCCTCCCTGCCCGGCGGCCACGCCGATCTCTCGATGGGATCGCTGCTCACCGGAATCATCGCCGTCGTCGCCACCGCCACCTGCGTGGCCTGCGTCGCCTGGGCCCGGCCGATTTCCACCGATCCCGATCGGGAATCCGAAGCGAGCTGAATTTCTGCCGCCGCTCTACTTCGACGGAGGCGGCTCTTTCGCCCGCCGCAAGGCATCGCGCAGGTGACCGTCGCTCTCGCCTCCCTGGTCCTGCACCACCCGGTCTTCCGCGGCGGCGAAGGCGTGAACCGTCAGGCAGGCCAGGGAAACGCCGGCCGTAAGCGTGGTCGCCGACCAGATGATCCGCGTGATGATCTCGCCATCCGCCAGGTCCCAGATCATCAGCACGACGAGAAGACAGACCAGCACAATCCAGGCGAGCAAGGTCCAGAAGGAAACCGTTCGAATGGGGACCCGGAACCGCGACGCCTTCATGTTTCCGATCCTAAGCTGATCGACCGGTCGCGGGCAATCCCGAAATCATGGGTGGAAGGCAACCCTGTCGAGCCGAACACCCAACCCTGTCTGGTCGGAAAGAAGGAGCCGCCGCAGGTTCCATCTGTACGTTGATCCGTGCCGAAAATACGCTGGAGTCCGGCCGGTGCGCCCGCTACCATGTCCACCCACGTTTCATCCCCGCGATCTCCCCTTTTTCCCCATGTCCAAGAACGTCAGCGCCCTTTCCTTCCGCAAAGGCATCGAGAAGAACTATTTCGAGAAGATGGTCGAGGCCGCCGAAGCGCACGGCACCGCCGAGACCGAGGAAACCGTCAAGGCCCTGGCAAAGGAATACCTGGTCGGCGACGCCATCACGCTGGGCGCGGTTTCCGCCTATGACTTCCTGAAGGCGGAGAACGAGGGCAAGAAGGTCTTCGTCTGCAACGGCAGCGCCTGCCTCGTCGCCGGCACCCAGGACGATCTCCACGAGAACCTGACCAAGCATTTCGCCGAGGATGAAATCGGTCACATCTGTTGCCTGGGCCGCTGTCACGAGGGCGGCGCCTATCAGCACGACGGAGCGAACTACTCCGGCAAGAGCGCGGAGCAGATCGCCCAGCAGTTCGAGGGCGGAGACGCCGACGCCTCGGACAACTACGCGGTCTCCTCGACCCTGGAGACGCCCATCCTCACCGCCGAGTTCCCCGGCATCGATGCCTACTACACACCCTATCGAAAACTGGTCGAGGGCGGCGATCGCGACGCCCTGTTCACCGAGCTGAAGGAATCGAAGCTCCGCGGCCGAGGCGGCGCCGGCTTTCCTCTCAGCTTCAAATGGCAGAGCTGCCGCGAGGTCGAGTCCACGCCGAAATACATCGTCTGCAACGCCGACGAGGGCGACCCGGGGGCCTACATCGACAAGTACCTGATGGAGAAGCAGCCCCACTCCGTGCTCTTCGGCATGATGGTGGCCGGCTGGTTCGCGGGCGCCGAGGCGGGCGTGCTCTACATCCGCCACGAGTATCCCGACAGCGTCCGCATCATCAATGACGCCATCGAGGAACTCAACGCCGCCGGCCTGCTCGGGGACAACATTCTCGGCAGCGATTTTTCCTTCCGTCTCAAGGTCGTGAAAGGAGCCGGCGCCTACATCTGCGGCGAGGAAACCGCGCTGCTGGCCTCGCTGGAGGGCGCCCGCCCCGAGGTCCGGGTGCGCCCGCCCTTTCCCACCGTCGAAGGGCTTTTCCGCAAGCCGACGATCGTCAACAATGTCGAGACCTTCGCCAACCTTCACTTCATCGTGGAAAACGGCGGCACCGCCTACGCCGCCATCGGCACCCCCGATTCGACCGGTCCCAAGCTGGTGTCGCTGGATTCCAACTTCCGGACCCCCGGCTGCTACGAAGTGGCCATGGGCACCCCGCTCGCAACCGTGGTCGAGGAACTCGGCGGCGGGTTCCAGGTGCCGGTGAAAGCGATCCAGATCGGCGGCCCGCTCGGCGGTATCGTCCCGGTGGAAAAGATCGGGGAGCTGACCGTCGATTTCGAGAGCTTCAAGAACGCCGGGTTCCTGCTTGGACACGCCGGCGTGGTCGCGATTCCCGAGGATTTCCCGATGATCCGCTACATCGAGCACCTCTTCCAGTTCACCGCCGACGAGAGCTGCGGGAAGTGCTTTCCCTGCCGCCTCGGCTCCGTCCGCGGCCAGGAACTCGCGGCCAAGGCGCAATCGGAGCATTACAAGATCGATCCCCAGCTGATGCGCGACCTCCTGCACACCATGCAGAGCACCTCCCTCTGCGCCCTCGGCGGCGGCGTTCCCCTGCCGATCCAGAACGCGCTGCAGTATTTCAAGGACGAGCTGCGCCCCTACTTCGGCGAGGGGCTTTGAGGTCGCTGTTTCAATCGAACCGGGAGAGACTTGCCCGCCCTGCTCTATCTGCTGTTCCTTGGACTGGGCTGGCTGCCCGTGAGTTTGCTGGCGAGGAAGCTGGCCGGTATCGAAATTTCCCCGTGGCTATATTTCCTCGGGTGCCTCGCTGTGACTGGGGCGGTTGCTCTATCGCTCATTTCTTGGGATCGTCGGAGGATCGGCCGACAGCGAAGCCGGGCCACTGAAATAGGCATCGGCATGGACTCCACCGAAGTCCGAAAACATTTGGGGCACCCGCTCGCCATTTCCGATCTCGATTTCGAGAGAAAAGCTGACCGGTCCCTGCGTGTTGCCGTCACGGTCCTTTTTCTCGCTCAGCCGCGCTCTGCAGACTTTTCCGCATTCCTTAACTCCTTGTCCGGCCGCTCATCACGGGTTCCTCGAGAAGCCACCACCGCCTGGATTTTTGGCAGATCTTTCGCTCTCCTGGAAAGGAACCAGTTCTTTTGGCCCTCCTACCCTTTGCGCTTCTTCCTTGGCGTCCCGCAGCGCCACCACCCCAGCGATTTTGTTCTCTACTTCGACGTAGAACAATGCGTCTGCGAAATCTCCGGGCTCTCGACCGACAGCCGTTGAGGTTGCAAGGTGTTCGCGTTTCAAGCGTCGTGGTTCCTTGTAGGCGGCACTATCCACCGAACGTTTTCATGATTAGCGAACTCGCCACTCCCTCCCCTCCTCCAGAAGAAGAAGCCCACGAACGTCCCTGGGAAGAATTGTCCAAGGTGATCGAAGCCGAGGACGCCGACCGTCTGGTTGAGTTGCTGGAGGATCTCACTTCCGAGGAAACCCGGCGAGCGCTCTCCCGCCTTTCCAACGAGGATCAGCAGCGGGTGGTGGCGATGCTCGACGCGGAGCACGCCGCGGAACTCCTCGAATCACTTCCCGAAGCGCAGGCCGTGGACCTGCTCGAGGAGATGGAACCCGAGGCCGCGGCGGACATCGTCGAGCAGCTTCCGGACAACATCGGCGCCGACCTGCTCCAGGAGATGGACTCGGCCGACTCCGAGGCCGTCCTCGCCGAACTGGACGATGCCGACGAGGCCGACCACCTCCGGGAACTGACCACCTATCCCTGGGACAGCGCCGGCGGGCTCATGACGGAAGCCTTCGCCGCCTTTCCGGCGACCCACTCGGTTGGCCATGTCCTCCAGGAACTCAGCGAGAACGCCGAGGACTATTCCGATCTCGATGTCCAGTATGTCTACGCCGTCAGCGATCTCGGCGAACTGCGCGGCGTGCTGCGACTGCGGGACCTGGTGCTGACGCCCCGGCATCGAAAGATCGAGGACATCATGATCCGCGACCCGAATTCGGTGCAGGCGCTCGATGATCTCGCCAAATTGGCGGGGATCTTCCGCGAGCACGACTACCTTGGACTCCCGGTCATCAACGAGAACGGTGTCATGTGCGGGGTCATCTCTCGCGAGGCCGTTCACGACGCGGCCGCCGAGCACCTCGCGGAAGACTATCTTCACGCCAGCGGGATCGTCGGCGGGGAGGAACTCCGCAGCATGCCACTGATGCATCGGGCGCTGCGCCGCCTCTCCTGGCTGGCTCCGAACATCCTGCTCAACCTCGTCGCCGCCAGCGTGATCGCGATGTACGAAGACACCATCCAGCAGGTCATCGCGCTCGCCGTGTTCCTGCCGATCGTCTCCGACATGAGCGGCTGCTCCGGCAACCAGGCGGTCGCGGTCAGCATTCGCGAACTGACGCTCGGGCTCATTCGTCCCAAGGAATTCCTCCGCGTGGTCTGGAAGGAGGGACTGCTCGGGATCTTCAACGGACTCGTGCTCGGTCTCCTGCTGGGAGCGATCGCGGCGATCTGGAAGGACAATGCGTGGCTTGGCCTGGTGATCGGTGGCGCTCTCTGGCTGAACACGATCCTGTCGGTTCTCCTCGGCGGCCTCGTTCCCCTGCTCCTGAAGCGCTTCAAGATCGATCCCGCCCTCGCCTCGGGCCCGATTCTCACCACCTGCACCGACATGTGCGGCTTCTTCCTGGTGCTGAACCTCGCGAGCGCGGTCCTGGCGAAGCTGGCGTAGCGTTCGGGCTCTCACCCCCGTTCGACGCCCGCCCGCTCGAAGGCGCCGGCCATATTCTCGAAACAGGTCTTCGTCGCGGCGACGGCATCGTAGTTCGGATCCCCCTTCCAGATCTGGCTGCTGACCTCGCAGCAGAAATCGCCGCGATAACCACCTTCGTGGAAAGCCCTGATGATGTCGGCGTGATCCCAGTTCTTTCCCTCTCCCGCGAGCGCGAAGCGAGCTTTCCCCTCCACCTCGACGGCATCCTTCACCGCGATGTAGTTGGTCCAGGGAAGCGCGGTGGCAACCGTATCGGCGATCGACAACGCGGGCTCCCGCAACGCGTAATGGCTGTAGTCGTAGACCATGCGGATGCGACGCGGCTTGCCGAGTTGCTGGAAGAGCCAGACGGCGTCCTCCGGTTTCGACATCGCGTGGCCGCGATGCGGCTTGATGGAGAGTCGGCCCTTCTGGTCGGCGCAGATCTGCAGCCAACCGGCGAGACGATCGCGGAACAGGGCCTTCGACTTTTCCCAATCCTTTCCCCCGAGCACCGTCTGGATGAGTGGTGGCTCGTCGGCGAGATCGTGAGCCAGTTCGATCAGTCGCAGCAACTGCTCGCTCTGTTCGGCGTGTCTGGCGTCGTCGTCCGAAGGATGCAGGTCCGCCATCAGGGCGCCGAGGCGGAGTCCCTGATCGGCGAGCCGTTGCTTCAAGTCTCGCCGGCGGCTGGCATCGAGTGCCTCGGGATCGCCGGTGAACCCCGGAAAGGTCGTGATCTCGATGCCGTCGTAGCCGGTTTCGGCCACCAGGTCGATGGCTTCCTCCAGCGTCAGCGACTGCAGTCCGTAAGTGCCGATGGCCAGCCCGCAGGAACCTGGTATCTCCTGACCGACAATCGAGGCGGGAATCCCGGCGACCAGGCAACCGGAGGCGAGATGGAGAACATCGCGGCGAGAAGGGGTTGGGGACATCATGCCGGCAGTGTGCCCTCCCCTGGCCACCGAGACAATCCCAAGTGCACGGGAAGCGCGCTTTCCCGGCCGGGACACGATCCCGGGCTTGAGCCGGGAGCGGGCTTCCGCTACAGGAACAGGGATGAAAACCCGCCTGCTCCCCTTCTCCGCCCTCGCCCTGTTCATCGCTGCGGGCGTTGCCTCGATGCGTGCCGCCGACGATGACGGATTTACCACTATCTACGACGGCAAGGATCTCTCCAAGATCGAGACCGAGGGCAACTGGAAGATCCAGGACGACGGCTCTCTCTACCTCGAACCCCGTCCCGGGGAAAAGGGTTGGCAGCGCTACGGCTCCTACCTCTGGCTGAAGGACGACTACGAGGATTTCGTCTTCGATTTCGAATACAAACACGAGGCAGGCGGAAACTCGGGCCTGTATTTCCGCATCTACGACGAATCCGATCCCACCGCCCAAGGGTTCGAGGTGCAGATCCTCGACTGTTACGGGAAGGAAAAGCTGGGCCAGCACGATCTCGGCGGCGTCATCAAGACCGCCGGCCCGCTGGTGAACGCCTCGAAGAAGCCCGGGGAATGGAATCGAATGATCGTCACCCTGAAGGACGGGTTGCTCACCGTCGAACTGAACGGCAAGCTGGTGCAGAAGGATCTCGATCTCGCGAAAGCCAAGCCCTCGGACAAGAAACTGGCCCCGTCCGGGAAGATCGCCATCCAGGATCACGGCCTGCCTTTCTGGGTGCGAAACCTGCGGGTGAAGCGCCTCTGATTCCCCGGCCGCGCCGCCATCGCGCAGGCCGCGTTGCGTTGACAGGAAATGCCCGTTCAGGGTAGGCTCTTCTCAGTAACTTCTCCTTCCGTCCCATGGTCAGTCTCAGCACGAAAACAGTCGCCTACATCGACGGGGAACCGTTCGAAATCGAACCGGGCGAAACGATTCTGAAATTCGTCGATCGCCACCTCGGGCGGGGCCATGTCCCCACCCTCTGCGATGCGCCCCAGCTCGAGCCCTACGGTGCCTGCCGGGTCTGCTCGGTGGAGGTCGCCATGAGCGAGGACGGTCCGCGCCGGGTCATGGCCAGCTGCCATACCCCGTTGGCCGAGGGCATGCACGTTTTCACCGAGTCGAGGAATGTTCGCGACCTGCGACGGAACATCATCGAACTGGTCCTCACCGATCACCCCCTCGACTGCCTCACCTGCGAGGTCAACGGCAACTGCGAACTGCAGACGGTGGCCGCCAAGGTCGGCATTCGCGGCGTCAGGTATCCGGAAGGGAAAAATCACCTCGACCGGACCAAGGATCTCTCCCATCCCTACATGACGAGCGACCTGAGCAAGTGCATCAACTGCTCCCGTTGCGTCCGCGCCTGTGACGAGATCCAGGGCCAGATGGTGCTCTCCATGCACGGTCGCGGCTTCGACGCCCGGATCATCAAGGGACTCGACACTTCCTTCGAGGAATCCGACTGCGTCTCCTGCGGCGCCTGCGCCCAGGCCTGCCCGACCTCGGCCATCTCCGACGTCCACCAGTCGAAGGCGATCGAGGCCACCGAGACCACCCGCACCGTCTGCACCTATTGCGGCGTCGGCTGCAACCTCAACGTGAAGACCAAGGGCAACGAGGTGCTCGGAATCACCGCACCGGTGGACGCCGAGGTGAACCACGCCCACACCTGCCTGAAGGGACGCTATGCGTTCCGCTTCTACAATCACCCCGACCGCCTCACCAAGCCGCTCATCCGCTACAACGGCCACTTCCAGGAGGCGACTTGGGACGAGGCCTACGACTACATCGCCAAGCGCCTCGGCGAGATCAAGGCCGAGCACGGTCCCGATTCCATCGCCGGCATTTCCTCGGCCCGCTGCACCAACGAGGAGAACTACCTGATGCAGAAGTTCATCCGGGCGGTCATCGGCACCAACAACATCGACTGCTGCGCCCGGGTCTGTCACTCGCCCACCGCCTTCGGCATGCAGAAGAGCTTCGGCACCGGGGCGGCCACCAATTCGATCGAGGATCTCGAGCACACCTCGTGCATTCTCGTCATCGGCGCCAACCCGACCCAGGGCCACCCGGTCACCGGCGCCAAGATCAAGCAGCGCCTCATGAAGGGCGTGCCCGGGATCATCATCGACCCGCGCGAGATCGAGATCACTCCCTACGCCAAGTATCACCTCCAAGTCCGGCCCGGCACCAACGTCGCCTGCCTCAACATGTTCGCCTACTACATCTGGGAGGCGGGCCTGGTCGATCGCGAGTTCATCGAGAAACGCTGCGAGAACTGGGAGGAATTCGAGAACGGCCTCAAGTCGCTCGATCTCGACGAGTTGGAACGCATCCACGGCGTCGATCGAGAACTGGTCAAAGCCGCCGCCATCGAATACGCCAGCGCCGATGCCGCCATGGAATTCCACGGCCTCGGGGTGACCGAACACAGCCAGGGGGCGAAATCGATCATGCTCATCGCGAACCTGGCGATGATGACCGGGAACATCGGCCGTCCCGGCGTCGGGGTGAATCCCTTGCGCGGCCAGAACAACGTCCAGGGCGCCGCCGACATGGGCTGCCAACCGCACCAGGGCGCCGGATATCTTCCCGTGACCGATCCCGAGGTGCACCGGATGTACGAGGAGTTCTATGGAATGCCGGTTTCCGACGAGATCGGCTACAAGATTCCCCAGATGTTCGAGGCCGCCCGCGCCGGCAAGCTCAAGGCGCTCTGGTTGATGGGCGAGGACGTCGTCCAGACCGATCCCAATTCCGAGGCGGTGAAAGCCGCCATGAACGCCCTCGATTTCCTGGTCGTGCAGGAGATTTTCATGACGGAGACGGCGCAGTTCGCCGACGTCGTCCTGCCCGCCGCCAGTTTCCTGGAAAAATCCGGTACCTTCACCAACGGCGAACGCCGGGTGCAGCGGGTCCAGGCCGCCGTCGAACCGCTGGAAGGCACCAAACCGGATGGACAGATCATCGTCGATATCATGAACCGGATGGGCTACGCCCAACCCGACTACACCGCCGAGGGGGTCCTCGCCGAAGTGGCCCAGGTGGTCCCTTTCTTCAAGGGAGCGACCTGGGACGGGCTCGGCGAACAGGGCAAGCAGTGGCCCATCAAGGAGGACGGCAACGGCACCCCGATCATGCATGTGGATCAGTTCAAGCGCGGGCTCGGGAAGTTCCACTTCTTCGAATTCAAGGAGTCGAGCGAACTACTGGAACACGGTGGAGAGTTTCCCTTCATCCTGACGACGGGACGCCTCCTGGAGCACTACAACTGTGGCACCATGACTCGCCGGACCGGCAATGGTCGCATCGTCACCAAGGATGTCCTGGCCATCCATCCCGCCGACGCCGAGAAGAAGGGAGTCGAAAGCGGCGACCAGGTCCGCCTTTTCTCCGCCCGCGGTGAGGTGATCCTCGAGGCGCACGTCTCCACGGAGGTGAAGCCCGGCATCCTCTACACCACTTTCCACTTCCCCGAGCACATGGTGAACAACGTCACTTCGGACGTTCACTGCGAGGACACCCTGTGCCCGGAATACAAGATCAGCGCCGTGGACTTCGAGAAGGTCCACGATGAGCCGGGGCGGCAGGTTCACGAGAACGCCGCGGTTCCGGCGGAAGTATTCGCGAAGTAGGGGCCCCCGCCCCCACGCCCCAGGCCGGGGCATTCCAGACTCCGGCAAGCCACACGCCTCCCTTGGCCGGAAGGATTTCTCCGGTCCGGCCAAGGCGGATTCCCGATGTTCGCTCCTACTCCTGGAAGAGTTCCCGGTTCCACTTCATTCCATAGTAGAAACCGACGATTCCTCCCACCGAACTGAGGATGAGCGCGGCAGCGAATCCGAAGAAGTCACCCAGCCACCAGCCGACACCGCTGGCAACAGACGACACCATCATGATGAAGATCGAACTCATAATTATGGAAATTATAGTCCATTTTTCTCCATCGCGCGATTCTCTATTCAAGACGCACCTGCGCCAGTCCGAACGAAGTTGATTCGTTCCCTCCCGTTCGGTTCGCTTCCCGAAGGCAGCGAACCTTCGAAGCCAACGGAAAAGCCTTTCTCATCCGACGGCCTTCTCATCTCACGAACCCGACTTTTTCCCCTGTCGCCCGCATAGCGTCCATTCTCGCTCGTCAGCCCTCCTGTAACCCAAACCCAGGAACTGACCATGAAATCGCTGTCCACCAAGCCCGCCGCCCTTGTCACCGCTCTCGTCGCCATCGTCCTCGCTGGTTTCGCCGCTCCCCAGGCCAAGGCCGAATACGAAAATCGGCTCGTGCGCCTCTCGCACAGTCTCGAAGATATCGCCGCCGAACTCTGCGACGAGTTCCGAATCCACTACCGACACACCCGGGCCTACGAGCATCTCGTCGCCGATGCGCATCAGATCGAGGAGGAAGCCGACCACATCCATCGCCTCGCCCACGATCCCTACGCCTCGCTTCGCCACATCGCCACCGATCTTCGCGAACTCGACGAACTCGCTC
>JAUIGT010000138.1 GCA_030432615.1 Verrucomicrobiia bacterium | reverse complement strand
CTGCCTCGACGCCGAAAACGGCAAGGTGGTCTGGGAAAAGACCTTTCCCGCTCCCCTGCCGGAAGACCCGTTCCAGGGCTTCATCGGCGAGCACGGCTACGCGAGCCACACGCCGGTCACCGATGGCGAGCGCGTCATCGCTTTCTTCGGCAAAGGCGGCGTGGTGGCGCTGGATTTCGACGGGAACGAACTCTGGAAACAGGATGTTGGCAGCCGCGCCAGTTCCAAGGGCTGGGGCACGTCGGCGAGCCCGATTCTCTACCGGGATCTTGTCATCGTGAACGCCGCCGAGGAATCGAACGCCCTCTACGCCTTCGACAAGAAGACGGGCGAACAGGTTTGGAAAACGGAAAACGACTCGCTCGTCTCCATCTACGGCGCGCCGGTGATCGCCTCGATCAACGAGGACCGCGACGACCTCATCGTTCCCGTGCCCGGGGAACTCTGGGGCTTCAATCCCGAGACCGGCAAACTCCGGTGGTACGCGGGCATGGACATCACCGGCAACGTCTCCCCCAGCCCGGTGGTGGCCGGCGATCGGGTCATCCAGTTCGGCGGCTATCCGCGCACCATGGGCATCGGGCTCAAGCTCGGCGGCGAGGGCGACGTCACCGAATCGGCCCGCCTCTGGCAGAACAACGACGCCCGTTCCTACCTGACGTCACCGCTCCTTTTCGAAGGCAAACTCTACTGGATCACCGATCAGGGCATCGCCTGCTGCGCCGATCCCGACACCGGCGAACTGCTCTACGAGGAGCGGCTCGACACCGCTTCCGGCGGCGGTCGTGGAAAGCCGATCTACGCCTCGCAGATCATCGTGAATGGTCACCTCGTCGCCGTGACCCGAACCGCCGGGACCTTCATTCTCGCCGCCAGGCCCGAGTTCGAAGTGGTGCGCGTCAACACCATCGCCGGCGACGACAGCCGCTTCCAGGGAACGCCCGCGGTGAGCAACGGCAAGCTCTTTCTCCGATCGGAGAAAGCGCTCTACGCCATCGGGGCGGAGTGATACCAAATCCAAGAAATCACCTGACGATTCAAGGAAGACAAAAAAGAGGATTCAGCCTTCGGCGTTTCTCGGAGATTCGGGTCGGTTCTCCCCGGGTGCTTCGTTGCTCGTCGGTTGCGATGCCCGCATCGCGTCCTCCTCGTGCCTCGCCCCGAGAAAAACCGCCTCCGAAAATCGTCAGGTTTTTTCTCGGAAATGGTATGAGGAATGGGGGGCAGGTTTTGCAACCTGCCTTCCATTCGGCCCGCTCTGGAGAAGGCAGGTTGCAAACCTGCCCCTCACCGCGCCTCAACCCTGACGCCGCCGGGCCTCGTTCTTCAGACGCAGGCCGTTCAGGCGGATGAATCCGGTGGCGTCGTCCTGGTTGTAGGCTTCCTCGCCGCCTTCCATGGTGGCGATGTCCTCGTCGTAGAGACTCTGGGGAGAACGAACACCGGCAGCCATGACGTTGCCCTTGTAGAGCTTCACCCGGGTCTCGCCGCTGACGGTCTTCTGTCCCTCGGTCACCAGGGCCTGGATCGATTCCCGCTCGGGGGCGAACCAGAAGCCGTTGTAGACCAGCTCGGCATACTTCGGGATCAGGGAATCGCGCAGTCGCATGACCTCCCGATCCATGGTCAGGCTCTCCATCCAGCGGTGGGCGTGGAAAAGGATGGTGCCGCCCGGAGTCTCGTAGACGCCCCGGCTCTTCATGCCGACGAAACGGTTTTCCACCATGTCGATGCGGCCCACTCCGTGTTTGCCAGCCAGCTTGTTGAGCACCATCATCACGCCGTAGGGATTCAAGAGGGTATAACCGTCGGCCTCACCCTGTTGGGTCACGCCGAGTTGGTCGAGCAGTTCCTCGATGCCATCGACCTTGAGGCCGATGCAGTTCCCCTGGTCCCAGAGCAACTGCACGTATTCCGGGGCGTCGGGCGCGTCCTCCGGCGCCACGCTGAGCACATACATGTCGCGGCTTTCCTCGGCGGTGGCGTCGTACCAGGTGTCCTCCAGCATACCGCTCTCGAAGCTGATGTGCAGGAGGTTGCGGTCCATGCTGTAGGGCTTTCTCGCCGAAGCCTGGACGGGAATGTTTTCCTTGGCCGCATACTCGATCATCTCGGTCCGGCCGGGAAACTGTTCGCGGAAGCGCCGCTGCCGCCAGGGGGCGATGACCTCGACCTCGGGCGCGAGCGAGGCGGCGCTCAGTTCGAATCGCACCTGATCGTTCCCCTTGCCGGTGGCCCCGTGCGCCACGGCGTCGGCGCCCTCGGCCCGGGCGACGTCGATCATGCCCTTGGTGATGCAGGGACGCGCGATGGAGGTCCCCAGCAGGTACTGCCCCTCGTAGAGCGCCCCGGCCTGGAACATGGGAAAGATGTAATCCCGGGCGAACTCCTCGCGCAGGTCGCCGATGAAGCATTTCGAGGCGCCGGTGTTGAGCGCCTTTTCCTCGAGCCCGTCCAGTTCCTCGCCCTGGCCGACGTCGGCGCAGTAGGCGATCACTTCGGCGTTGTAGGTGTCTCCGAGCCAGCGCAGCAGCACGGAAGTATCGAGACCGCCGGAGTAGGCGCAGACGATTTTCTTGATGTCACTCATGGGATGAAAATGGGAAACGGGTTCGAGCAAAGGGGAACAGGCCGCACCTTATCGACGGGCGAAGCGGATGCAACGGCTATCGCCGCTCCCGATGGCCGCCGCGATCGGGGCGCGAATTGCCCTTTTCCCCGCCCGCCGGTGCTCCTATTTTCCCGCCATGAGTTTTCTCCGCTCCCCCAGCGTGCTTTCCCCTTTCCGCCTACTCGTCGCCGGATCGCTGGCGCTCGCCTCGGTCGCCGTCTCCGCCGAAAACTGGCCCGGATGGCGGGGGCCTCGCGGCGACGGCAGTGTCGCGGACGGACCTCTTCCCGTCTCCTGGAGCGTTCCCGAGAACGTGATCTGGAAGGTGCCCATGCCGGGCGTCGGCCACGCTTCACCCGTCATCTGGGAGGATCGTATTTTCCTGGTCGATGCCATCGAGGACACCGCCGAGCGCGTCCTGCTCTGTCTCGATCGGAAAACCGGGGAAATGCTCTGGCAGCGGACCGTGCTGGAGTCCCCGTTCGAGGACATCCATCGGCTCAATTCCCGCGCCTCGAGCACGCCGCTGACCGATGGCGAGCGGATCTACGTCAGCTTTCTCGACAAGACCGAGATGTATGTCGCCGCCTACGATTTCGCCGGGGAAAAACTCTGGGAAACCCGCCCCGGCGTCTTTTCCAGCAAGCACGGCTACTGCTCCAGTCCCGTTCTCTGGAAGGACAGCATCATCGTCAACGGCGACCACGACGGCGACGCTTACCTGGTTTCCCTCGATCGGAAAACCGGCGAGACCATCTGGAAAGTCGATCGCCCCAACAAGACCCGCAGCTACTGCACCCCCATCATCCGCCACATCGACGGTCGCGATCAGTTGATCCTCTCGGGCAGCAAGTGCGTCGCCAGCTACGATCCGACCACCGGTGACCAGCACTGGATCATCGACGGTCCCACCGAGCAGTATGTCGCCTCGCTGGTCTACAATCCGGACGACAACCTGCTCTTCCTCACCTGCGGCTTTCCCTCCAAGCATCTCATGGGTATCCGGCCCGACGGCCACGGCAACGTCACCGACACCCATATCGCCTGGCACGAGCAGGTTGGCGCCGCCTACGTTCCCAGCCCGGTGGCGGTCGGATCGTATTTTCTCGTGGTCGCCGACAACGGTGTCGCCAGTTGTTTCGTGGCTAAGACCGGCGAACGCCTCTGGCGCGAGCGGCTCCCCGGCGGTCACAGCGCGTCCGCCGTCACCGCCAACGGTCTCGCGTATTTTCTCTCCGATGACGGCATCATGAGCGTGATCAAGCCCGGACCCGAGTTCAACGTCGTCGCCCAGAACGAACTCGGCGAGGAAACCTACGCCTCACCGGCGGTCCACGGCGGACGATTCTACCTGCGGACGTTGCGCCATCTCGTCTGCATCGGCGACCGCTGAGCGGAGTGGCCCGACGGTAAAGGCCCGGCCGGTGACGACCGAGGCTCGATTTTCCGAGCCTCCCGGCATCATATCGCTTCACTCGAAGCGCATCACGATCCGATGCCGGTGCGACAACGGGGCGCCGGGATCCGGTTCGCGGATTTCGAAGCCCTCGCGCGCATACCAGTCGAGGAGAAAGGGGCGCGGCTCCAGATCCAGATCGACGATCTTTCCGAAGAGTTCGCGAGCCCCCATCAGCGGGGCTTGGCGAACCACTTCGCGCAGCAGGCGGCGACCGATCCCGAGTCTCCGGAAGTTGGCTCGGCGTTCGGGCCACAGGAGGCGTTCCTTCTCGATCAGCTTGTCGTGCTCGACCTTCAGGTCGGCGAGCAGGAGACGCGTCCGCTCGTGATCGTCCCAGACGCATTTCGCCATTCCCGCCTGGCACCCCCGCCACGTCGCATCGACGAAGAACAATCGATCATACCTCCGGGCCTCGATGTTCACTTCGGCGGGATCGATCTCGACAGCCATCAAGGCAAGTTCACGTGAGAGCCCCACACTCGCAAGAGGTGAAGTCAGGTGTTTTCTCGGCTCGATCAAGGCAGTCAGGACAGCGAGCGGGCTCGCCGCAGATCCTCGTGCTCGAAGGCGCTGGCCATGCGTTCGATTTCCGCCCCGCTTGCCCCGACCTCGCGAGCGACGGATCGCCAGGTGGACGTTGCCTCCGCCACCTGCTTGAGGACCGAGCGAGCCTCGGAGAGAGAAAGCGCAAAATACCCGGCAGAGGATTCGAGCAGATCCAGGGAGCAGGTGCCTTCCTCGAGATCGATATTCGTCGTCAAGACCCTCGCCTTGAGATCCGTCGGCGTGGGATTGAGATCGTAGGCGGGCGAGAGGCTCCACCCCGATGGATCGTGACGGAGAAATCCATGGTTCCGCAGGTGATCGTCCACATTGCTCACGAAGACGTTGAAGACCACCCGGCGGAACAACTCATGGGCGTCCTCCTTCGCCCTCGATCCGAATCCGGAAAGAACATCCACCATCTCCGGGTAACTTCCGCCCTCCCCGTCTCTCGCTCCCATCATGGCCATCGCGGACAGGAACGGAATTCGGCGATCATCCTCACGATCGAAACGACGCGAGAGCAGGACCGCCCTGCCCCCCACTTGAAGCAACTCGTGGGAGGCGGTCGCAATGCCTGCCCGCTCCGCCAAACGCAACGCGATCTCCTCCCAGGTTTCGATGCTGTATTCGTCGCTTTCCTTGGGAAACTTGGCGATGGAAAGGCGACCACGTTGATCGATCACCGAGGCCTTGGGTCGCGCGCCTCCCAGCGAAGATCCGGGCGCGAAGACCATCTGCAGATCCTCGTCGGTCTCCTCGTTGCGGAGAATGCGGTCGGTGCTTTGCAGCAATCGCCCCAGCTCTACCAAGGCGGGAACCCCGGTTCTCGGTCGGGCCAGGAAATCCTCCTCGCCTACTGGTCGAAAGCGCAACGCTCCGAGGCGCGTTTCATCCGCCACACCGAGCAGGTAGTCGCTCTCCATCAAAGTCCTCACCGTCCGCCCCTCGCGCTCCGCTTGCCTCCGTTCCGCCCTTTGCATCAGTCGGCGCCCCCATGTGTCCGGCGCTGAATCCCCCAGCGCGCCATGGATCGAATGCCCGATCGGGGGTGGGAACCCTCCCCGAGTCAGGGGCAGATCGGGAGCCAACGAGAATCGGTCGGTATCCTCCAACCATTCCTCGCCATACTCGAAGACCACCGTCTCCCTTCCTCGGACCACATTGCCGCGCGCCAGGCCCACCCGGTGATCCCGTCCATCCAAGGAGAGATATACTTCGAAGTCCGCCATGACCGATCATTTACTTCTTCGGGGATTTCAGGCGGACCCGCTGTGGCAAGGACTCATCCGCCATCGCCTGGCCCACCTCGTCCACCGACAGATCCGCCAACTGCCCGACTCCACCCAACAATCCCAGCGCGTGCAGCACCGCGGCGTAAATTCCGATGCTCACCGCGGGATCACCCGCCTCGACCCGCTGCAACGTGGATCGCGAAGTAAAGGCCCGATCCGCCACCAGGGCCATCGTCAGCCGGCGCCGCCTGCGCGCGTCACGAATATCGCCCCCAAGCTTGATCAAAGCCTTGCGAACGGCGGCGGAGGGATGATGGGGAGTCGGCATGTTTTGTCGCCTTGGTGAGACAGAAAACCGAATTAATGTAGCACGAAGACCACTTTATTCAAGTCTTCGTGGGCTGGCCAAACACCTTGGTCACTTCCACAGGCCGGGACAAGAAAGGCAAAACCTCCATGCTACTCCGCCCACTCCGCATAAAGCAGCTTCGTCCACGTCAGCAAAGCATTCACCGTCTCCGCTCGATAGTCCGGCAGAAAACCACAATTGATGAAAATTCGCCTTCGATCTCCTCGACTTGGTTCACCGCCAGCGAATGGTTCGCCTGCACGTCGGAGAATCCCCCCAGCCCGAACTAGCCATACATGGTGCTGCCGCCGTGGCGCCTGTAGCTGAATTCCACTCCGTCGCGCAGCAACTGGTGAAAGTCGCGATTCGTCCGCACCAATGTTCCATCCGCTACCCGCAACACCCGTCGCAACCCTTCCTCCCACATTTCTTCAGGCACCTCCGGGCTCAAGCGCCGCAGCCCCTCGCATCGACGGCCTTTCAGCACCACCTCTCCGAACGAATCCCGCTCTGCAGCCGCTTCGTCCGGCGGCCATCTCCGCACCGTGGCCGAGGATGTAGCCAAGCCCGCCGAACCATTCAAGGGCGGCAGCTTCGATGGTAGATTCGGTGAGACTCAATGCCTAAATCGATGGCTCTTTGGAGAAGGGATGCTCCTCGGCAATAAACCGCTTTATTGCACGGAGCATCGCACCTGCAAACACACGGCCATGCCATCTGTGTTCCCAGTATTTCGTGTAGATGTGCTCGGTGATTTCCGCGACCAAATCGTGGCTCTCACGCCAGATTGCTCACTCGGGAAAGTAGTCATCAAAGACAGTCACCGTCATGCCTTTCGGCATCGCAACAAACGAACCAACCGGCATGAGATCGGCCTTGGGAGCTCGAAAGGGCTCATCGTATTCGCCGGCGACTGAATCTTTCAGTTCGTTGAAATCAAGCATGTGAGTTTTGCGGTTCAGCGTTCACACTTAACTCCCCGCTCAGCAACTTCGGCAGGACCGTCTCGCGCAGGGTGACGAGGGTTCGGTTGGCGTTGAGCGGCGACATAGTGTGCGTCATAGCGTCGAGCAACGGAGCCCCGAAGCCGAGGTGGGCGGTGGAGTCTTTCCTGTCGTTCCCGCGAAGCCACGCAGGAGATCCTTTTATTGGTTCTCAACGATTTCGGCAACTCCGGATCGCTCCGTTTTCCCGGAAACGAAACAACCCTGTCCGATCACCGACCAGACAGGGTTGTGTAAAAGCAATTGCTTCCGAATTCTCAGAGCCTCAGATCAGCCCCATCTCCTTCACCGCGTCGCGTTCTTCGCGCAGCTCGCCGACGGTGGCGTCGATCTTGGTGCGGCTGAAGTCGCCGACGGGGACGTCCTGGACGATACTCCAGTCGGCGTTGCCGGAACTGGTAATGGGGAAGGAGGTGATGAGGCCTTCATCGGCGCCGTAGCTGCCGTCGGAGCAGACGGCCACGCTGTGCCAGTCGCCGGAGGCGGTCGGCGTCACGAGGCTGGCCACGGTGTCGACCACGGCGTTGGCGGCGGAGGCGGCGGAGGAAGCGCCCCGGGCCTCGATGATGGCGGCGCCGCGCTTCTGGACGGTGGTGATGAATTCACCCTCGAGCCAGGCCTGGTCGTCGATCACCTCGGTGACCGGCTTGCCGCCGATCTTCGCGTTGGTGAAATCGGGATACTGGGTGGCGCTGTGGTTGCCCCAGATGGCGAGATTGGTCACGTCGGTGACGTGGACGCCGGCCTTCTTGGCGAGCTGGGTCTTGGCGCGGTTCTCGTCGAGACGGGTCATGGCGAACCAGCGATCCTTCGGAACGTCGGGCGCGGCGTTCATGGCGATGAGGCAGTTGGTGTTGCAGGGATTGCCAACCACCAGGGTGCGGACATCGCTGGCGGCGTTGGCGGCGATGGCCTGCCCTTGGCCGGTGAAGATCTTGCCGTTGATGCCGAGCAGGTCGCCGCGTTCCATGCCCGCCTTGCGCGGCACGCTGCCGACGAGGAGCGCCCAGTTGGCGCCATCGAAGCCGACGTTCAGGTCGGAGGTCGCCTCGATCCCGTGCAGCAGCGGGAAGGCGCAGTCATCGAGTTCCATCACGACGCCAGCGAGGGCTTTCATGCCGGGCTCGATCTCGATGAGGCGGAGTTTCACCGGCTGGTCCGGGCCGAACATCGCGCCGCTGGCGATGCGAAAAAGGAGGGAGTATCCGATCTGGCCGGCGGCGCCGGTCACTGCCACATTGATGGGTTCGCTCATGTCTTTTGGGAAGGGTATGATTGAGGATTGTTGCTGGCGTCACTCTGCCGCCCGACCGCTCTCGATCAAGAGTTTTCTGGATGCGTCAGTCATGGCCGTCCAGTGGGGATTGCGTGACAACTCGGTCACACTCGCCTCGAGGCGCCAGGCCCAGTTCGAGCCGTCCATGACGCCGGGGACATTGACGCGATCGGTGAGTCCGAAGAGATCGGTGATCATGACCCCGGCGTAGCGGGACGGCGTCCGGTAGAGTGCGCCGAGCAGTTTCTCGCGAACCTCCGCCGTGTAGGCCGGCGGCTGATCGCCCTCGATCATGATGCCGGCAAAGTCGCACAGAGGATAAAGAAATTGCCGTGCTTCCCACTGGTCGTGCGTGCCTTTCTTCGCCGGATCGAGATAGGTGGCCCTGGCCTGCTCCCACTGGGCCTTGAGCGGGAAATGGTCGTGCGTCGCGTAGGTGGCGAATGACAGCTCCGCGTAGTCCTCCACCTTTCGGATTTCGTCGCCATCGAAAGTCCACTGCGGCACCGCCATCCCCGGGATTCCCAGGGAGGTCAGGCTCGGGTTCACATAGTCGGGCACCATTCCGAGATCTTCCGCCACGATCGCCGCCTCTCCCGCCGCATCGAGGAGGATGCGATAGATCGTCTCCCCGTGCTCGCGATTCGCGTTCTTGTTCTCCTCGGTGTCGTCCGGATGCGGTTGAAAGCCGGGACGACGCCCGTCGCAACGCTCCGCCGCCTCGTCTTCCGACAGCGAAAAAAACTCGTCGTTCCGAATCGGGTTCCAGGGAAAGGCGTAGATCCGGTAGAAACCGAGCGCGTGGTCGATGCGGAACATCGAGAACATCTCGGTCACCTTCCCCACCCGCTGGCGCCACCAGTCGTAGTCCCGATCCTCCAGGACGTCCCAGCGATAGAGCGGGATCCCCCAGTTCTGGCCCCATTTCTGGACGAAGGGATCGTCCTTGAAGAGCTTCTCCGGCGGCGCGCCGCCGTACCAGTCGAGATCGAAGATGTCCGGATTGGCGAAGACATCGACGCTGCACACGCTGATGCCGTAGGGAATGTCGCCCATGAGGGAAACACCCCGCTCGTCGGCGTGGGCGCGCACCTCGCGCCACTGGGAGAAGGCGATCCACTGGATCCAGGCGTAGTGCACCAGTTGGCGCTCGGTCTTCTCCGGCTCCACCTCGAGCAAACCATCGACGTAGGCCCTCGCCTTCTCGATGTCGCCGTAATCGTCACTCCATTCGTGCCACACGTGGGTGCCCTCCAGGTCCATCAGCAGGCGGAACAGGCAGTAGTCGCCCAGCCAGTCGGCCTCGGCCTCGCAGAAGGCGTGAAAGGCCTCGTCGCTCCCGGTGCCCTGGCGGTAGTGTTTCTTCAGGAAACCCGAAAACGCTTCCCAGAGCAGCGCCTGTTTCAGGGCGCGCACCGCCTCGTATTGCACCTTGCCGCGCCGCAGCCGATCGACTCCGTGCTCTCGCAGCAGGCGCCAGTAGTCCGCCTCCGGCAGGTCCGCCAAGGCCGACGGCGAGCAGTCGATGGTCAGCGGCTCCAGCGCCACCGAGCTGATCGCGTTGTAGGGCGAATTGTCCGGACCCGTCTCATTGATCGGGAGCAACTGCACGAATCCGAAGCCTGCGTCGGCGGCCCAGTCGATGAAACGCCCGAGACCGGCGACATCCCCGATGCCCAGGTCTTCCTCGGTCCGGATCGAGAACACCGGGATCAGGACCCCGGCCGAGCGGGCGGTGGGGTCAATCGCGGAAGGAGCGGATTCGTTTTCGGTCATGGGCGGAACGGTGAACGATCAGGCAGGTTTCACGGTCGCAGCAAGCATGCCAGCAATGCTCCCCCTGACAAGTCGGCATTCGTTCCGTCCCCCGCATTCTGCGACGCCACTCCCAAACGGTGATGCCCCTGGTGATTCACCACCCGGTCCCCACCCGCCATTCCTCCATGAAATCGGAGGGAATCTCCTCGAGAAATCGCGAGGGGCGCTGCAGGACTTCCCCGTTGTGGGCATTGGGCCAGACGAGCGGGTGGAGCAGGTAGAGTTCGTCCTTGGCCCGCGTCACGGAGACGTAGAAAAGTCGACGCTCCTCCTCGAGCCCGGTCCCGTCGTCGTCGTCCTCGATCACCCGGCTGTTGGGAAACATGCCGTCGGACAGCCAGACGACGAAGACCGCTCGCCACTCCAACCCCTTGGCCTGGTGAATGGAACTCAGGGTGACCGCCTCCTTGTCCGGTTCCTGGCGGGTCGCGCCGACGGCGTCCTGGCCGGCGAGCAGGCTCAACTGGCTGAGGAACTCCTCGATGCTCTCGAACTTCTCGCTGTAGCGTTCCAGTTGGGAGATGTCCTGCTTGCGACTGTCGTAGTTGGAAAATTTGCTCCGCAGGTAGTCGTCGTAGACGCCCTCGACGATGGAGGGAATCATGTCGGCGGGCGGGCGAGGCTTCCCTTCCCCATCGACCAGTTCGTCCAGGGTGTAGGCCAGTTGTTCCCAGGTCGACTTGCCCTTCGATGGCACGGAAAAACCGCTCATGACCTCGGAGAAATTCTCGACCGTCTCCGCCGTCGCGAGTGGGCTGCGCAACCATTCGCCCCAGAGCTTGTCGGCGCTCTTCTGGCCGATCCCGGGCAGCATCTTCACCATCCGCTTGAAGGCGACCTCGTCGCGCCGGTTGCAGGTGAACTTCATGAAGGCGGCCACGTCCTTGATGTGGGCCTGTTCAAAAAAGCGAAGACCGCTCGTGATGACGAAGGGAATCCCCCGATTCGTCAGCTCCATCTGGATTTCCATGGAGTGAAAGTGGGCGCGGTAGAGAATGGCGATCTCCTCCAACTCGATTCCCTCATCCCGCAGTTCGAGGATGCGCTGGGCCACGAAGGCGGCCTGGGTGTTTGGGTCGTGCACCGGGATCAGCGCCGGCAGCATTTCCCGCTCCGGGCGGTGGGGTTCCAGTTCCTTGCGGAACTGCTCGCGGTTCGAGGCGATGGCCCGGTTGGCGAGGTCGAGAATCTCGGGAACGCTCCGATAGTTGGTCTCGATCTTGTAGACCTGGGCGCCCTCGTAGCGCTCGGGAAACTCGAGGATGTTGCGGAAATCGGCCCCGCGCCACGAATAGATCGACTGGGCGTCGTCGCCCACCACCATGACGTTGCGGTGTTTCGCCGCCAGCAGGTCGATCAGCTCGGCCTGGATGTGGTTGGTGTCCTGGTACTCGTCGACGAGGACGAATTCGAACTGGCGCTGGTAGCTCTCGCAGAGCGCCGGGTTCTCCTTCAGCAACCGCAGCGTCTTGACGAGCAGGTCGTCGAAATCCATCGAGTTGGTCTCGCGCTTCTTGTCCTCGTAGGCCTTGGCGAGCCGCTTGATGGGCTCCCGGAGGTGGTCGAAGTAGGGGTAGCGCCAGGCGACCAGTTCCTCCAGTTCCTCGCCCGTGTTCTGGGCCAGCGAGATCACGTCCAGCAGCACCTGCGGCTTGGGAAAGCGGAAGGCCTTGGTGTCCTCGTCGCTGTCGGCGAGGACCGAACTCATGAGGTCCTTCTGGTCCTCGCGATCCATGATGGTGAACCCGCGCTGCCACCCGAGCAATTCGGCATGGCGACGGAGAATGCGGTTTCCGACCGAGTGGAAGGTCCCGCCCCAGATGTCGCGGGTGTCCTGGGGCACGAGTTGCTCCACCCGATCCAGCATTTCCCGGGCGGCCTTGTTGGTGAAGGTGAGCAGGAGGATGTTGCTCGCCTTGATCCCGTTGTCGAGCAGGTAGGCGACCCGGTAGGTGAGCGTCCGGGTCTTGCCCGAGCCCGCCCCCGCGATCACCAGCGCCGGCCCGGGAGGCGCCGTCACCGCCGCGAACTGCTGCGGATTCAGCTCCGCCGCGTAGTCGATCTGCGACTCGGTTTGCCGGGGAACGCGCTGGATGGTGTAGTCTCGGGCCATCGGTCCGGCAGACTAGACTGGCCGGAAGCGAGGGGCAAGGAGCAAGGAGCAAGGAGCAAGACGGAACACGCCGAACGCCGTAATCCAATCGCACATCCCAAATCGCACATCCCCTCTCGCATTCTTGCCAGCGTGGGCCGCGTGCGCTTTGATGCCTTCGCCATGACCGTTCATACCATCGACCTGCATTTCCAGGACACGCCGGAGATCATCGCCGCTTTTCTCGTCGAGGGACCGGACGGTCTCGCCCTCGTGGAAACCGGACCGGG
>JAUIGT010000137.1 GCA_030432615.1 Verrucomicrobiia bacterium | reverse complement strand
GGTGTTGATGAAATTGGTGAAAGCGACCTTCACGCTGGAGAAGCCCCCGTCGAGGAACTTCTCCATGACGAACTTGGAAACCTGCTTGGAATCGGCGAACACCACCGGATCCTTGACGTGGAAATCCGCCAGCAGATCGCGCTTGGTCCGGGCCAGGAAGGCCCGGCCTTTGGTGCCCACGGTGACGAAGGTGGCGTCGGAGGGCGCCTTTTCGGCGACCATGCGAAGCAGGTTGGTGTTGAGCGCACCGCAGAGACCCTTGTCGGTGGTGATCAGGAGAATCATTTCCCGGCCACCTTCCGGCACCTGGAGAAGCGGGTGGGCGTCCTCCTCGGTCTGGGCCTTGAGATTGACCAGCACCTCGTTGAGCAGTTCCGCGTAGCTGCGTCCCTGGATCGCCTGATCCTGGGCGCGCTTCATCTTCGACGCCGCCACCAGTTGCATCGCCCGGGTGATCTGGGCGGTGTTCTTGATCGACTTGATGCGCCGACGGATGTCTCGGAGATTGGCCATCTAGGAGGGTCGGGTCAGTGATTCAACAGGGTCGGATGGACGGTTCGGGAGGAGGCGCCGGGAGCGGCCGATCAGGCCTTGTAGTTGCCCTTGAAATCGTCGAGCGCGGCCTTCAGGTCGGAGACGATCTCGTCGCTCAGCACCTTCTCGTCGCTGATCTTCTGCATGAGCGCATCCTTCCGGGTGGTCAGGTATTCGGTCATCTTTTCCTGGCAGTCCTTGACCTTGTCGACGGGGACATCGTCGAAGTAGCCGTTCTGCATGGCGTAGAGCTGGGCCACCTGCACCTCCAGCGGCAGCGGCGAATACTGCGGCTGCTTGAAGAGTTCCACGATTCGCTGCCCGCGCTCGATGAGCTTCTTGGTTTTCTCGTCGAGATCGGAACCGAACTGGGCGAAAGCCTGCATTTCGCGGAACTGCGCCAGGTCCAGCTTGGTGGTCCCGGAGACCTTCTTGATGGCCTTGGTCTGCGCCGCGGAACCGACTCGGCTCACGGAAAGACCGACCGAAATCGCGGGGCGAATCCCCTGGTAGAAGAGGTCGGTCTCCAGGTAGATCTGGCCGTCGGTGATGGAGATGACGTTCGTCGGAATGTAGGCGGACACGTCACCCGCCTGGGTTTCAATGATCGGGAGAGCGGTCAGTGATCCGCCACCGTTCTTCTCGTTGAGACGCGCGGAGCGCTCCAGGAGGCGGCTGTGGAGGTAGAACACGTCACCCGGATAGGCCTCACGACCCGAGGGGCGACGCAGCACCAGCGACACTTGGCGATAGGCGACGGCGTGCTTGGAAAGGTCGTCGAAAACGATCAGCGCATCCATCCCGTTGTCCATGAACCACTCGCCCATGGCGCAACCGGCATAGGGAGCCAGGTATTGGTTGGTGGCGGGGTCGGAAGCGGAAGCGGACACGACCACGGTGTAGTCCATGGCGCCGGCCTCTTCGAGGGTGGCGATGGTCCGGGCGACGTTGGAAAGCTTCTGCCCGACCGCCACGTAGATGCAGTAGAGGGGGCGGTGATCCTTGAGGCGACCTTCCTCCGCGGCGCGGTTCTGATTGGCCTGGGAAATGATGGTATCGACCGCGATGGTGGTCTTGCCCGTGGCGCGGTCACCGATGATCAACTCACGCTGACCGCGACCGATCGGGATCATCGCATCGACGGACATGATGCCCGTCTGGACCGGCTGGGAAACGGACTGCCGGGGAATGATCCCGGGAGCGATCTTCTCCACCGGATAGGAATCTTCGGCGGAAATGTCACCCTTGCCGTCGATCGGTTGACCGAGCGCGTTGACCACCCGTCCCAGCATGGCCTTGCCCACGGGAACCTGGAGCAGCTTGCCGGTGGTGCGAACCTCATCGCCCTCCTTGATCTCGCGTCCCTCGCCGAGCAACACGCAACCGACCTCGGTTTCCTCGAGGTTGAGCGCGAGACCGTAGAGGCCGCCGGGGAATTCGATCATCTCGTTGAGCATGACATCGCTGAGGCCTTCGACCTTGGCGACGCCGTCACCGATTTCCCGCACCACACCGACATTGGACTTCGAGACCGATGTCTTGAGGCCGGCGATTTCAGATTCCAGTTCCTGGAGGATATTACTCATGGCTCTTCGTCCGTTGAATCGTTCGTTCTTGGTAAAACTTGGGGCTCGGCATGCCGATCAGCCGATCCGTTCTCTCAGTCGCTCGAGACGACCCTTGACACTGCCGTCCCAGACATCACTGCCGACGCGCACCCGCATACCGCCGATCAGTTCGGGCTGCACCTGGTATTCCACGGTCAGCTTGCCGTCGTATTTTTTCTGGAGATCGAACTCCACCGCGCTGCGGGTGTCGTCATTCAGCGCGATGGCACTCTCGACGACGGCATGACTCTTCTCCAATTCGAGCCGCACCAAGCGACCGTAGGCGGCGATCATGCCGAGGTAGCCACGCGGCTTGGACTCCTTCAGCCGGCCCACCACCAGACGCACCACCGCGGGATCCACCCGGCCGTCCTTGACCGTGGCTTTCATCAGTTGGCGGGCGACGCGCCGGGCTTCCTTGCTGATTTTCATGGGAGTCGAAGGGCGGAGCGAAAGGGAATCGAAAAATCAGAGCGCCACCTGGCCGGCGACCTCTTCGTTGATCCGGGCCTGGTCGCCATCGTCGAGGACCTTGCCGGTAACCTTGCCGGTCGTGTCGATGACCAGCCGACCGAAGTCGCGCTTCAGGTCCGCCATGAGACGCTCGTGCTCGAGCTTCGAGGCCTCGCGGGCCTTGGCCACGATCTTCTCGGCCTCGGAGATGGCTTCCTGGGTCTTCTGCTCGCGAAGCGCGGAGGCACTTTCCCGCGCCTCGGAAATCATTTTCTCAGCCTTGGCATTGGCCTCGTCGAGCATGGACTGCACCTTGCCCTCCGCCTGCTCCAGCTGTTCGCGGATCTTCACGAGATCCGCCTCGCCGGCCTCGATGCGCTTGCGCCGCTGTTCCAGCATGGCGAGCACAGGCCCGAAGGCGAACTTGTTGAGAATGGCGTAGACGATCAGCACGATCACCACCTGCGCGATGAACGCCGGCCAGTTCACGCCAAATTTCGTGAGAACTTCCATGGATTGGTTTCGGTTGAGTTGGGAAGACTGTCGTTACGCCGAGGAGGAAAGGAGAAGGCTCTCGGGGCGCGGCGAACAGGATTCGCCGCACCCCGGGAGCGAAAGCGTCACTTGCCGAGGGCAAAGGCCGCCACGAGCGCGTAAATCGCGATCGCCTCGGCGAAGGCCATGCCGAGAATGCCGATGGTCAGGATCTTGCCGGAAGCAGTGGGGTTGCGCCCCACGGCCGTGGCCGCAGCCATACCGACGAGTCCGACACCGATAGCCGCACCGGCACCGGCCAGACCGAGAGCGAGAGGAGCACCTCCGGAGGCGGCATCAGCGGCAGGGGCCGCCGCGGCGAGGATAGGAAGGATTTCGATCATTGTTCTGTCCCTTTCAGGTTCGTTACTTTCGTTTCTTGGTTTTCTTGTTCACCGCCGCCCACACTTTTCTGCGCATGGTCCCGACGGCAAAAGTCGTCGTTTCAGATTCTCATCACCGCCCGAATCAGTGCTCCTCTTCGTCGTGAGCGGTGGAAAGCTGCACATAAACCGCGCAGAGGAGCGTGAACACGATCGCCTGCACCAGGCCGACCAGCAGTTCCATGAAATAGAAGGGAATGGGAAGGGCGATCCGGCCGATGAACGCCACCGCGTCCGGCCAACCCATCTTTTCACCCAGCTCCGCCATGGTGTGGAGCAGGGTTTCCCCGGCAAAGATATTCCCGAACAGTCGCAGCGAGAGCGAGATCGGGCGAAAGAGAATCGAGATAACCTCGATGATCCCGACGATGAAGAAGATCACCGCCATCAGCAGCCCGAGCAGACCGGTCATGCCACCCTTGGCGCCGAAGATGTGGTGGAGAAACCCCTTCAGACCCACCTCCCGGATGGAGATGAACAACCAGACGATCATGAAGACCGCCGCCATCCCGAGGTTCATGTTGAGGTCGGCGGTCGCCGGCCGAAGCAGCGGCGTGTAGTGGTGAGTGGCATCGAGGGTAAGAAACCCGCTCTTTTCCCCGAAACCGAAGGAACCGACGCCGGGGACGAGCCCGAACCAGTTCGACACGAGAATAAAGACGAAAATCGTCGCCAGCAGTGGAAAGACCTTTCGGGCGATCTTGGGACCGAGAATCCCCTCCAATTCGTTGAGCACGAACTCGACCACCGACTCGACGAGGTTCTGCTTGCGGCCCGGAATCATCTCCATCCGCCGGGTCGCCATGCTGGTGAACCACAGGATGAGCCCCATGACGATGAGCGCCACGAAGATGGAGTTGGTGATGAAGCCGAAGAGCCCTTCGGGATTCAGGGGTACGGCCGCGATGAGCGGGAGGCTCGACGCCAAGGCTGACGATTCCAACGTCATGAACGATTCGAAGTTCTCGGAGACAGTGGTTTTCAGAGAGTGATAACGAGCGCCGAAGGCGACCGGCTACCCGTGAAACAACGCCCGCATTAAAACCTCTGGCTTGGGTCCTGCAAGGACTTTGTGAATTTTTTCACAAAGTCCCTCCAGCGACGGAAATCCGACGCTGCTTCCGAGGGTCAAAACCGGCGCAATTCCCGGCATCCTTGCGACTTCGGACGCCCAGGTCAAACCCAAACTGGCACGGATTTCTCCACCGAAAGAGGCTGGATTTTCCCCGTCCGTTCGGAGAACCTCTCGGGATTCCCATGAAACCCCTGCCGCACCTCCTCCTTTCCCTGGCTCTCGCCTGGTCCTTCTCCGTGGCGAAGGCGGCGCCGGAGAAGTCGGCCCCGACGAAGATCGATCTCTTCGTCGCGGGCGACAATGGTTACCGGCTATACCACATTCCAGGCATCGTCGTGACCGCCAAGGGAACCGTGCTCGCCTGGTGCGAAGCGCGGAAGAACGGCAGCGACTGGGACGACATCGACATCCTTCTGCGCCGATCGACCGACGATGGAAGAACCTGGAGCGATCCGAAAAAGATCGTCGAGGTCGAGGGGCCGAAAGAAAAGAATCCGTTCTCCCTCGAGTTGAGCCACACCGATCCGAACACCGTCACCTACAACAACCCGGTCCTCATCGCCGACCGAGACGGCACGGTGCACATGCTCTTCTGCCTCGAATACATGCGCTGTTTCTACCAGCGCAGCGACGACGACGGGTTGACCTGGTCGAAACCGGTCGAGATCACGAGTGCCTTCGAACCTTTCCGGAAAGACTACGACTGGAAGGTGCTGGCCACCGGCCCCAATCATTCGATCCAGCTGGAGAACGGCCGCCTGCTGGTCCCGGTCTGGCTTTCCACCGGCACCGGGGGAAACGCGCATCGCCCCTCGGTCACCGCCACCATCTACAGCGACGACGGCGGAGCCACCTGGGAGGCGGGCGAGATCGCGGTTCCCTGCACCGAGGAGTGGATCAATCCCAACGAGACCGTGGCCGCGCAACTCGCCGACGGAAGCGTCATGCTCAACGTCCGCAGCGAATCGAAGGCTCATCGCCGCCTCGTCGTCACCAGTCCCGACGGCGCCACCGAGTGGAGCGAACCCCGTTTCCAGGAGGAACTCCTCGAGCCCATCTGCATGGGCGGCCTCGTCCGCTACGAACACGACGGGAAAAGTCTGCTGCTTTTCTCGAATCCCGACAATCTCGAGGGCGGCCGCGGCGGCGAACCGGCTCCCGGAAAGAGCCGCGCCCGGAAGAACGTCACCGTCCACCTCAGCCGCGACGAGGGAAAAACCTGGCCGCTGAAGCGCTCCATCGAGCCCGGCTGGAGCGCCTACAGCGACATCGCGGTGACCCGGGACGGAACGATCCTGTGCTTCTACGGGCGCGGGGAAAAAGCGAGCTTCTCGGGGGACCGGCTCACGGTGGCTCGATTTGGGCTGGAGTGGCTGCTGGCGGAGGATCAACGACCGTAGTAGATCGATGCACGGCTTTCGGATCTACTTCGTCGCGCTCATTGTTCTGGCGGTGACTCACCTGCGAGCCGCCGAAGTCCGGGCGATTTCCTGGGAGACGGACCATGCTGCCCCGGCTGCCACCTTGGGCCAAGAGAAGGAAGAATTATTCTCCATGATTCGCCTCGGGGTCTCCACACTTCCCGAGTCGGAGATCATGAAACTGACCTTCCTGGGAGGCAGCGCTCTCGGCTTGCCGCCGGAAATGGCCAAGTCGCTCCACTCGCTGGTCACCCAAAGATACGAGGAAATCTCGTCCGACGAATTCTTTCCGGAGGTTCCTTCGGCTCTTCCCCATTGCTATTCGCCCAAGCAACCCAGCCACGGATTCGCCACTCTTTACGTCCCCGATCATTCCGGCGCGGACACCAAAGTCATCGTGTTTCTTCATGGATTCGGTGGAAGCTTTCGATTCTATCTCCATTTCCTTGCGAAGACCTTTCCCGATCACCTGATTCTCTGCCCCGCCTACGGAATCAACACTTCGGCGATCTCGGGAGACTATCTGGCGGAATGCCTGGAGGCTGCGTCGGGGGATTTGGGCTTCTCGTTGCGGAAACCCCTCCTGATGGGGCTGTCTGCCGGCGGATTCGGCGGGTTTCGAGAATACGGGAAAAACCATCGTGCCTATCGTGGATTCATCTGTCTCGCCGCCTACCCTCCCGGTGATACGATCTTCCTGGTCCCTGCGGAAAGTCGTATTCGTCTGGTGGCGGGAGCAAAAGAATCATTCGTGATCGACGGAACACTGCGGAAAGCCGAGAAAGAAATCGAACGCCGCGTAGTTGACTACCAATCACGGCTCATTCCCGACCAAGATCATTTCTTTCTTCTCGGCGACGAGGAGACCACTCGGAGGCTCCTGAGAAAATGGGATTCCGAATTGCGAGGAGACCAACTTCGCCATTGATCCAATGCCGAACAAGTTCACTTCACTGTCCGTCAACCGACGGCATTTTCTCAAATCCGCTCTTGGGACTTCAGTGGTCGCAACCATCCCATTTCATTCTGGTTCGGCAAAAAATGCCCCGATCGAAATCGCCACCCACCGCCAGCTCTTCCTCGATGATTTTCTCCTCGATCCCGGGTCCACTCGGGGAATCACCCGCACCCTGAACCGCCCGCATCGCATCGAGCGCGTGCTGAAGCCCGACCGCCCCTCGGAAGCGCTGGGTTTCATCTTCTACGGCAGCGTTGTCGATGAGGACGGAACCGCGAAGCTCTTTCACGGCAGCTACGACGCGGAGAAGAGGAAGCATTTCAAGATCGCCACCAGCGAGGACGGCATCCACTGGGAACGCCCCGAGCTGGGCCTGGTCGACTACCACGGAGGCCGGGACAACAACCTCCTCCCGGTCGATGCCGTGGAGGCTTCGGTTTTCCTCGATCCCAACGCGCCGCCGGAGAAACGCTATCGACTCCTCTACTCGCGCCACTGGCCCGAGCCGGAAAAGGCCGGCGTCTACCTCGCATCCTCTCCCGACGGGATTCGCTGGACGGAATCGAACGTTCGCCTGCTCCCCTTCGTTCCCGACAGCCAGCACTGCGCGGTGTGGGACGAATCGATCGGGAAATACGTCATCTACACCCGCACCTGGAATCCCGTTCGCGCCATCGCCCGGGTTGCGGTCGATGACATCGAGCAACCCTGGCCCTACGACGACTCGATCGAGCCCCACCACATCTGGGGACCGGAAAAGGTTCCCACCCTCAGTCGCGAGTTACCCACCGTGATGGCCCGCGACGACCGCGATCCGCCCGGCGTCCAGCTCTACACCAACACCGTGATTCGCTACCACGGGAACTACCTCGCCTTCCCCGCCGCCTACCAGACCTTCAACGGTCCGGAATGGAAGGACCGGGCTCTCAACGGCAACGACGGCACCTTCGACATCCAGTTCGCCAGCAGTCGCGACGGCATCGACTGGAATCGGCGACGCTCGCCCTACGTCGCCGCCGGCTTCCACGACGGGCTCGACCTCCGGCTCGTCAGCATGGCCCAGGGACTGATCCGCCGCGGACGCGACCTTCACCAGTATTTCATCGGCTGGCCCCACACCCATGGTCGCCCGGTCGTCTGGGACAAAGACACGGAGGACCGCGCCGAATGGCTGAAGAAGGACCTCGGCGGCATCTACCGCGCGACCCAGCGGGTGGACGGATTCGTCTCCCTCGATGCCGGGTATCCGGGCGGAAGCTTCACCACCAGCCCTCTGACCTTTTCCGGGAACCGGCTGCGGCTCAATCTCAGCACGGCCGGCAGCGGCGGCGTCCGCGTTGCCCTGCTCGACGAAAGCGGGAAGTCGCTCCCCGGTTTCGCCGAAAAGGATCACGACTGGATCAACGCCGACGCCATCGATCACGAGGTCCGCTGGAAAGGCGATCCCGACCTCGGACAACACGCCGGGAAACCGGTACGACTGAGATTCGAGCTACGGAACGCGAAGCTCTTCGCGTTTCAGTTCGGCGAGAAAACCGACGACTTGGTTGCCCTCACTGGGAGTGCGGGCGTCTCGCCCGCCGCAGAGCCATGGAGCGCGAGCATCCCTGCTCGCAACCAGTCGACCGGGGCGACGAGGCCTCATCGCGCTCCTTCCCGGACGTCGAAGCGGGCGAGAAGCCCGCACTCCCAGTGATCCACCGAAACTCCTTCAATCCCATGCAGAACCACTCTCACCAGGAATCCGTGCCCATCCGTGAAAAAAAAGGGAAGCACGAATGGCACACGGATGAACCACGGATTTTCACGGATCGCTGCCGCGGCTTTGGCTTCTTCTTTCTGCTTCTCACTGTTCTCGCTTGCAGCCTCGGCTCATCCATTTCCGCCGAACCCCTCGAGACCGACGTCTGCGTCTATGGCGGCACTTCGGGCGGAGTCGTCGCCGCGGTCCAGGCGGCACGCATGGGCAAGTCGGTCGTGCTTGTCGAGCCGGGACGTCACCTCGGCGGGATGACCTCGGGCGGACTCAGCGCGGTCGATATCGGGGAACCGCGCAGCGTCGGCGGCCTGGCCCGGGAATATTTCACCCGGCTCGTGGCCCGCTACGGCAAGGAATTGAACTGGGGCGAGAAATTCGACCACGGCGGCAAGGGCGGACCGGCCACCGGGGGCGCCTACTCGATCGAGCCCCATGTCGCCGAGGAAGTTTTCGACGCCATGGCGAAGGAAGCCGGGGTGATCGTCTGGCGGGAGACGCGGCTCAGCTCGGTGGAGAAAGACGGCGCCCGCATCACGGCACTTCGCTGCGACGACGGCCGCGTGGCGAAGGCGAAGATGATCCTCGACACCACCTACGAAGGCGATCTCATGGCGGCGGCCGGTGTCAGCTACACCCTGGAGCGCGAGGGCAACTCCAAGTATGGAGAGTCGCTCAACGGCATCCACTACAGCCCGAAATTTCTTCCCAAGGAACACTTCGACCAGCCCCGGGAGAACGGACGCCTCCCCAGCGGTCACGGCGCGTGGGATCGCGATTTTCCCCTCGATCCCTGGGTGGTGAAAGGCGATTCCTCCAGCGGCCTGCTGCCGCTAGTGATGGAAGGCGAGCCCGGCATTCCCGGCGAACCCGCTCCCGGGGTCCAGGCCTACTGCTACCGGCTCTGCCTCTCCACCGATCCGGACAACTCCCTCCCCATCGCCCCGCCGCCGGACTACGACCCGAAGCGCTACGAACTGGTCGCCCGTTTCATCGAGGCCTGCCTCGCCAACGGCGACGACATGGACCTGCGCTGGTTCTCCAAGCACGACCCGCTGCCCAACGACAAGTGGGATTTCAACACCGCCACCTTCGGCGGCAACCTGCCCGGCCTGAGCTGGGATTGGCCGGAGGCGTCCTACGAGGAGCGGGTGCGACTCGCGAAGGAACTGGAGAACTACCACCGCGGCCTCTTTCATTTTCTCCGCACCGACCCGCGGGTGCCGGAGAAAGTGAAGTCCGACCTCGCCCGTTTCGGGCTGCCGAAGGACGAATTCACCGACACCGGCGGCTGGCCGCACCAGGTCTACATCCGCGAGGGACGCCGCATGGTCAGCGATCTCGTCATGACCGAACACCACACCTTCGGTCGCGAGTTCGTGAAGCACCCCATGGGGCTCGGCAGCTACGGCACCGACGCCCACGAGATCCGCCGCATCGTGAAGGACGGGGTCGTCACCCGGGAGGGAAAGATCGCCGGCGGCCGCGGAGGTTTCGGCCCCTACCAGATCGGGTACGGCGCCCTCGTTCCGAAGCAGGAGGAATGCGAGAACCTGTTCGTGACCTTCGCGCTCTCCGCGAGCCACTCGGCTTTCGCCAGCATCCGCATGGAGCCGCCCTTCATGATCACGAGCCAGAGCGCCGCCACCGCCGCCGTTCATGCGATCGAGGAAAACGTCGCTGTTCAGGAAATCGACCACGGGCGATTGAAGAAACGTCTCCTCGCCGACGGCCAGATCCTGGAGTGGAAGCACGAGTCGAAAGGCGCGAAGCCGAAGCTGTCGGGCATCGTCCTCGACGACGCCGAGGCCACCTTCACCGGCGAGTGGACCACCAGCAACGCCGCCGGGGCCGCCATCGGCTCAAACTACCGTCACGACGGCAACCGCCGCGACCCGGTGCAGACGGCCACGTTTTCGCCGAAGATCGAAAAGGCGGGTCGCTACGAGGTCCGCGTGCTCTACACCGCGCATTCGAACCGGGCGAAGAACGCGACCATCATCATCAAGAGCGCCGACGGCGAAAAACGAGTCACCCAGAACCAGGAACTTCCGCCGCTGGTAGAGGGCCAACCTCGCTCTCTCGGCGTGTTCCCTTTCGCACCGAACCAGCCCGCCGAGATCACCGTCTCCAACCAGGACGCCGACGGAATCGTGTCCGTGGACGGATTGCAGTTGCTTCTGGTAAACGAGAACTGAGACAGACTTCCCCCCCTACGCATCCCTCATGAAACCCTCGCTCATCACTTCCGCACTCCTCTTCCCCCTGCTACAATCCACCGCCTTTGCCGAGGAAGCCCCCAACCTGCCCATCCTCGACATCTCGGACCAGAAGGACCGTCACGTCATCATCGCCGAGGGCACCGAGGAAACCTACCAGGGACACCCCTACCAACTCCAGATGCCCGACCCGGAAACGCTCTTCGTGGTCTGGTGCATCAACCACGGCGGCTCCGCCGGCCCCATGGCGAAGAGCACCGACGGCGGCCTGACCTGGAAACGGCTCGACGACCGGTTGCCACCCGGTTTTTCCACCCACCAGAACTGCCCCAGCATCTACCGGCTCGTCGATCCCGAGGGCAAGGCGAGGATCTGGGTGTGGTCGGCCGCCAAGGGAACCCGCAAGGGCCCCGGCATGCCGAGCATCATGAGCGAGGACGAGGGCGAGACCTGGAAGGAAATGCCGCCGCTCGGCTTTCCCTGCGTCATGACCTTCAGCAGCATCGTGCAGCTGAAGGACGGACGCCATCTCGGTCTCTACCACAAGGGACCCGAGGGCGCCGACCGTCCGCCGCTGGGCGTGTTCCAGTCGATCACCGCCGACGGCGGCTTCACCTGGAGTGAACCGAAGGTCGTCGCCGAAGTGGACGAGAAGAATCCCTGCGAACCCTTCGTTTTTCGTTCCCCCGACGGGAACGAGCTCTGCGTCCTGATGCGCGAGAACACCCACCAGGGCCGCAGCCTCATGATGTTTTCTCAGGATGAAGGGGAGACCTGGAGCGAACCGGTCGACACCAGCTGGGGCCTCACCGGCGATCGCCACATGGGCACGCAGTTGCCCGACGGACGCTGGGTCATCGCCTTCCGCGACCAGGCCAAGAACAGTCCCACGCTGGGCCACTTCGTCGCGTGGGTGGGAACCTACGACGACATCCGCAACGCGAAGCCGGGTCAGTATCGGGTGAAGCTGCTCCACAGCCACGCGGGACGCGACTGCGGCTACCCCGGGGTCGATCTCCTGCCCGACGGAACCATCGTCGCCACCACCTATATCAAATATGCGCCGGGCGAGAAAAAGCACTCGGTGGTCTCCACCCGCTTCAAGATCGCCGAGCTGGATGCGATGCTGGAGGAATCCGAAAACTGAGACCCGAGATGCTCCGGTTCACCCTTCTCATCCTCGGCCTTTGCCTGGCAACGCTTTCCGCCGAGACACGCGCCGCGGATCGTCCGCCCAACATCGTCGTCATCCTCATCGATGATCTCGGCTGGAAGGATGTCGGCTGCTACGGCAGCGACTACTACCGCACCCCGAACATCGACCGGCTCGCCGAGCAGGGTGTCCGCTTCACCGACGGCTACGCCGCCTGCGCCGTCTGCTCCCCCACCCGGGCCGCCTTGCTCACCGGCAAATATCCGGCTCGCCTGCTGCTGACCGAGTGGCTGCCGTCCGGTCGATGGAATCCGAAAGCGAAGCTCCGCAGCGGACGCTTTCTCCGCGCCCTGCCGCTGGAGGAGATTACCCTGCCCGAAGCACTGGGAAAAGCCGGCTACCGCTCCTGCATCGTCGGCAAGTGGCATCTCGGCGGCGAGCCTTTCAACACCGCCCTCCACCACGGCTTCGACGTCGCCATCGCCGCCAACGATCACGGCAATCCGGGGGACTACTTTCATCCCTACCACGGCTCCTGGAAAATCCCGACCACGAACAAGAAAGCGACCTGGCGGGTCATCGACGGCGGCGAGGAGGGCGAATACCTGACCGATCGCCTCACCGACGAGGCCATCGGGTTCATGGAGGAAAACCGGGAG
>JAUIGT010000136.1 GCA_030432615.1 Verrucomicrobiia bacterium | reverse complement strand
GCGGCTCGACCATGCGGGTGGCCAGGTGCTGGTAGTGACGCCGCGGATTGCCGATGAATTGCTCCTCCAGTCGATGCCGCATCACCCACGCCGCCGCGCGATAGGGCAGCGGCCACGAGTCGAGCACTTCCTCGTCGCCGTGCAGGTCGGCTCCGAAGGCGCGATTCACCTGGAGCAGCGATTGCGCCGGGAATCCCTGGAGCCAGAGCGACTGGGCGCAACGCAGTGCCTGGAGGTAGAACTCCGGACCGCGGTCCTGCTTGCCGAACGCCTTCATCGACGAGGCGGGAATGACCTCCTCCACGGCGGGCAGGAACGGACAGGGCTCGAGTTCGGCGAGGTGGGAGCGCTGGAGAGGCATGACGGTCCCTACCATTCCACTCATCGCGAAGATTGCGAAAGCTTCCAGAAACCGGCCATCCCCACGAGTCCAACGGCGAGGCAGAGCACCGCGCGCCCCCATCCGGACATCTCGCCTCCCCGGAACAGGGGGAACAGTTCCACCGTCAGGCCGGCGAATCCGCCGATCGCCAGCAACGCGAACCACAGTCCCGCTCCCACTTTCGCCAACGGAATCATTCCATCATTCCAAACTCCCCTACACCACCACCGATTTCCGGTAGAGCGTATCCACCACATTGCGCACGTACTGCTCATCCGACAGCCCCAGCGTGGCTTCCTCGGGAAACTCGGCGAAGCTCCGAAAGTGATCGGCGAGCCGGGCGAAGACTTTCAGCCGCGAGCCGGGCTCCAGTTCATCCCGGCGGAGCAGGCTGTCGAAGGCGATCTGCGCCTCTTCCGGGGTCGCCCGCTGGCGGAGCCGCGCCTCCAGGTGCGGCCATTCGGCGAAGGAATTGTAGCCGGTTCGAGACAGGACCTGGTCGATGGCGGGTTCCGGAAGCTTCACCTGCCGGATCACCAGGGTCCCCGCCGCGATGTCGCCGAGTCGCTGACAGCGCTTGGTGAACAGGCACGCGGTGGCACCGACGAGGTAGAACATCGACGGCATGATGTCGACGATGCGGAAGAAGTTTCGAATCATGATCTGCCGCAGCGACAGGTTCAGCCCCCGCTCGTCCACCACCTGGAGACCGAGGAGGCGTTTCCCGACGGTGCGCCCGTTCCAGAGCCATTCCAGGACGATGGCGTAGAAGATGGAGACGACGAAGCCGAGGAAGATCCGGATGGCCTGGGCGAAATCGAAAATGAACTGGCTCAACCCGGGCACCCCGATAAAGGCAGTCGCCAGGAGATTCAGCAGCATGGAGACCGCCATCGTGATCGCCATGATGACGAAGCCGTCGAGCATCCAGGACACCGCCCGGGAGATCGGGCTGGCGAGGGGAAGCGCGAACGAGACTCCCTCCGGCGTCCGGATTTCGAGCGAGGCTGTCTTTCCGAGGCTCATCAGGGGTCAGCGTAGTTTCTCGGGCTTCTCCGGTTCCTTTCCTCGCCCGCAGAATCCCAGGTAGGCCACCAGCACGAGGAGTTGGACCGCGCCGAAGGCGATCTTCCACGGGTAGAGTTTCGGCCCGTGATACTGCGAGAGGAACGACTCCACCAGTCCCGCGCCCACCAGCATGAGGGCGGCCCCGCCGACCAGGGTGAGGAGGTCGTCGCGGATGCGGGCCATCCGCTGGCGGAACCGCAGGTTCGTTCCCCAACCGAACATGGCCCGCGCGATCACCAGGCCCGCCTGCCCGCCGATGAAGATCGCCGGCAATTCCCACGAGCCATGCGGCAGCAGCCAGGCGGTCAGGAACACGCCCTGCCCGTCGGCGATGTAGTCGAAGCCGATGATCCCGATGATGAGTCCGTTGCTGAAGAGCACCACGATGGTCATCACGCCGTAGGTGATTCCCAGCACCATCGCGGTGATCGTCACCTTGATGTTGTTGGCCATGAGGTAGGCGGAAAAGGTCTGCCGCCCCTCGAAGGCGTCGAACTCCTGGTTCTCCTCGCGCTCGACCCGTTTCGACGGGCTCTCGTAGACGTGGGAAAACTGCGACGGGATGAACTCGGTCTTCAGTTCCGGATTCCAGAACATGATGATCGCTCCCAGCAGTCCGCCGAGCCAGAAGGTCCCGGTGGAAAGCGCGAAGGCCCGCCAGTGCCGGCGAAAGGTTTGCGGAAAGGTCCGCATCAGCCAGTTCCAGGGTCGGAACCGGATACCCGCGGCGCGCCGGTCGTGGAGCTGGCTGTAGGCGCCGGCCACGATGCTCTCCAACCAGGCCCGCACCTCGACATCGCCGGCAAAGGTCTTGAGCTTCACCAGGTCCGCCGAAGCCCGCTGGTAGAGATAGAGAAAACGCTGCACCTCCTCCAGCGGCGCCTGCCGATCCGGCTGTGCCTCGCGCTGGCGCATCAATTTCTGCAACTCGTCCCAGAAGGGGCGCTCGCGCTGGATGAACTGGTCGAGGTCGAGGATCATGGTCAGCGAAAATGAGGCGTCAGATCAACTGCCGCTTCTTCACGTTGAGATACTGGGTAACAGTCTCGGCGCAGAGTTCCTCGTGTTCGGGCAGGCCCAGATCGACCCCGAGATGGCTGAGCTTCTTGCCGATTTCGCCGAGATCGCTCCACTGGAAATGTCCGCCGAGGTTCTCGTAGATCTCCTCCATGGTTCCCGGCTCGCGGCGGGGCGAAAAAAGCGGGTGCGCCTTTTCGGGTCGAACCATGTTCACCAGCACGAGGTGCTGCCGGCTCACCAGCGGAATGCTTTCGTAGAACTGCTCCGCGGTCAGCGGATCACTCAGGTCCACCAGCATGACCAGCAACGCCCGGCGCGTCAGTCGCTGGCGTAGCGTCACCATCAACTGCTCGAAATCCGGCGCCACCATCTTCGGTTCCAGGGTGTAGAGGGCATCGCGCACGATGTTGTAGTGATTGGCCCCGCTGCGGCTGCGGATGAAGCGGTCCACCTGGTCGGCGAAGCTGATGAAGCCGAAGAGATCGCCCTGCCGCTGGGCCACCGAGGCGAGAATCAGCGAGCAATGCAGGAAACGCTCCAGCTGGGTCGTCACCGCGAATTCCCCGCCCTCCGCGTATTCGGAAAAGGCGGCCAGCGATTCGTCCATCGCCTCCACCGGCGTGCGGATCTCCCGCGCGCTCAGCCGCGAGTGATCCACGATGACGTACACTTCCTGGGTGCGCTCGATCTGGTAGGTCCTCGTCACCGGCTGCCCGCGCCGCGCCGTCGCTTTCCAGTCGATGTCGATGTAGTCGTCGCCGTGCTGGTATTCGCGCAACTGCTCGAATTCGCGGCCCTTCCCGACCTGGCGCACCGCGTGCCCGCCCTCGTTCCCGCGATGGAGGAAGATGCCGGAGAGCCGTCGCCGCTCCACGCTGAGGTCGGGATAGACCCGGACCTCGAGTGCGAGGGGAAATCGCCGCCGCACCAACCACAGGCCCCATCGCGAGGCCGTCTCCACGTGGCAGGCATCGAGAAAAAACTGCCCGCGCCGCAACGGCAACAGGTCGAAGGTCGCCCGGCGCGCCTTTTCCGCCGGGATCTCCGGCAGCCGCGCCACCACCTCGCCCACCACGCGAAATTCCGGCAGGATGGGCAGTCCGAATCGCAGCCAGGGCAGATCCGAATCCCCGAGATTGGAAAACTTCAGGGGGATCGACCACTCCCGCCCGCGCGTCGCCCGCAGCAGGTCGGGCGCCTCCAGATCGAGTCGATCCAGCCGCCCCTGCGACCGCGCCAGATCGATCGCCGAAGCCGCCAGCACCCCGACCAGCACCATCAACCCGATCCACATTCCCGGTCCCTCCTGGAAGAACACCAACGCCGTCGTCGCCGGGATCACCGCCAGCGCGGTGAGCCAGAGCAGAGGCGTGTTGGGGGCGAAGCGCATGGGAGTTCGGTTTTTCGGTTTTTCGGTTTTTCGGTTCAGGGTTCTCGGCTATCGGCAAAAAACCGGAAACCGCGAACCGAAAACCGAAGAACCTCACCTCGGCACCGTCACGCGCTCGAGCAACTTCTGGATCGCTTCACGCACGGTGACGCCCTCGATCTCGTATTCGGGCCGGAGCACGATCCGGTGGGACAACACCGGATAAGCCATCGAGCGAATGTCGTCCGGAGTCACGAAGTCGCGTCCCTCGATCGCCGCCAGGGCCCGGCTCGCCAGCAGCAGGGCCTGGGTGGCCCGCGGTCCGGCGCCGACCTGGATGCTGTCCATGGTCCGGGTTTCGCGGATGAGATCGACCACGTAGCCGACCAGTTCCTCCTTCAGCGTGATCCCCTGCAGCGCCTCCCGCATGGCGCCGATCTCCGCATCGGTCAGCACCGGCTGGACCGCCTCGCTCTCGAGAATTCGTTCCGGCGTTTCCCGGCCGAGAGATTTCCGCGCCAGCAGGCATTCCTCTTCGCGACCCGGGTAATCCATTTCCACCCGCAGGAGAAAGCGGTCCTTCTGCGCTTCCGGCAGCGGATAGGTGCCCTCGTACTCGATCGGGTTCTGGGTGGCGAACACCGTGAAGGAATCCGGCAGTTCGTGATTCACTCCGTCGATCGTCACCTGCCGTTCCTGCATCGCCTGGAGCAGCGCGCTCTGGGTCTTCGCCGGAGCGCGGTTGATTTCATCCGCCAGCAGGAACGAGGTGAAGACCGGCCCCTTCACCAGGTGGAAGGCGCCCTCCTGGAGATTGAAGATGTTCGTCCCGGTGATGTCCGAAGGCATCAGGTCCGGGGTGAACTGGATGCGGGAAAACTCCGTGCCCAGCGTCTTCGCGAGGGTGCGCACCAGCAGCGTCTTGGCCACCCCGGGCACGCCCTCGATGAGGATGTGGTTGCCGGTGAAAATGGCGATGAGGCATTGATCGACGACCGCCTCCTGGCCGATGATGACCTTGGCCACCTCCGCCCGCGCCCGGGCGAGAATGTCCTTTGCCCGATCGACCGCCGGGTTCGACGGGGTCTCGGGAGCGGGCGCCGAAGCCGGTTCTGGCGCGGAGGGGGAATCCTGATCTTCCATGGTGACGGGGAAATGGGTTGGGCTTTCTCACCTCGCACAGTGAGACCGCTACACAACCCCAAAAAACCGCCCGCTTGGCAAGCCGGGAATGCGAAATTCCCCCCCGGCCGCCAGCTCATACCAAATCCAAGAAATCACCTGACGATTCAAGGAAGACAAAAAAGGGGATTCAGCCTTCGGCGTTTCTCGGAGATTCGGGTCGGTTCTCCCCGGTTGCTTCGTATCTCGTCGGTTGCGATGCCCGCATCGCGTCCTCCTCGTGCCTCGCCCCGAGAAAAACCGCCTCCGAAAATCGTCAGGTTTTTTCCCGGATATGGTATCAGGAGTCAGCCGCCTTCATGCCCCCGCGAATCGCCCCCGCCTCGGTGGCGCCGTAGTTCTCCGCGAACTGCGGGTCCAGGGGACGACTGTTCGGCACGCTGAGCCAGAGGCGGAACAGGCAGCGCTTTTCCGCCGGGTCCTCGTGATCCTCGAACCCGGTGCGCCGGTGCAGGGTGACCCAATTGTTGAGGAAGAGGATGTCTCCCGGATCCTGGCGAAAGCGCACGTGAAGCGCCGGATCGCCCGCGACTTCCTCGAGGAAATCCATCGCCTCGCGCTGCTCCGGCCGCAGGTCGGGAAGGTCGGGATCGGCATCCGCCCGATCGATGAGCACCCGCAGGAAGGCGCAGGCGAAGTGACCCTCGTGAAACGCGAAGATCGGCTGTCGGCAGAAGGCGCGCTCGTTCCCACCATCGACGGTGTGGCGCTTGTAGACGTAGGGCTCGGACAACACCCGCAGCAGGTCGGGCCGTCGACGAAGGATCTCGTTGTGGACCGACATCGAACTGACCACCTCGTTTTCTCCGCCCGCCTTCGCCTGGCGCCAGCAGAGAAATCCGATCACATCGCAGCGATCGGTGTGAAAGCTGAGTTTCTTCTTCGAGTTCGGTCCCCGCATCCGGGGATCGTTCTCGGCATACCCGGCGTCGCGCACCGCGAACAGTTTCTCGCCCGCCGCGCTCTGCGAGACGGGGGTGCCCACATGCCGGCTCAGGCCCCAGAAAATCCGTTGTGCCTCTTCCTCCGTGAATTCCCGCACCGGGAAACCACGCAGCATCGCCGCACCGCTCCCCTGCTCCAGGTCGCGCTGGATCTGCGCCAGCTTCGGGCCCAGGCCCGGGAGCGGAAAGTCGGCCGCCTCGATCGATTCCATCGGACGATCCCGGGTCGCCGCCAAGGCGCCGCGCAGTTCCTCCAGGTCCGACGGCTCCAGTTCCCGGAGCCAGTCTTCGCGTTGCAACAACTCCTCGCCAACCCAGGCGGCGGGATGAGAAACAGGTTCGGCCATGGTGAGAACCAACAGGGTCAAGTCGGCGAGTCAACCCCCTTGGTTCCCCTGACTGAATGCCCGCTCACCAGATCGCCACGATCGAGAGCCAGGCGAAGGCGATCAGGGTGATGACGCCGACGAGCCACCAGAAGCGCTGGCGGGTGGTCATCTGGTGGAGGAATCCGAGCTTGGAGCCCTCCTGGAATTCGCGGGCGATGAATTCCTCGTAGTCGAAATCGTCCTCGTCGCCGGTGGTCTCGTCGGGCAGGTCGAGCCCGTCGTAGATCTCCGATTGCCGCCAGTCGCCGTGCTCGTCCTTGCGCGCTCCGCAGCGGGCGCAACCACGCGCATTCAGCGGCACGGGAGCGCCGCATTCCGGACACGGGGGATCGGGCGGGATCTCGATCTCGTTCATCGTCCCAGGGAACGCGTGGCCGGATCGGGCCACACCGGGCTCGCGATGTAGGCCCGGGCCACCCCGAGCTCCTCGTCGGTCCATTCCGCGGCGGGAACGGTGCGCGACGCATCCAGCCGTCCCATGGCCCAGAGGAGCAGGAGGACGCCCAGGTAGAAGCCGACGCGGTTGAGCAGTCGCTGACGAGGAGAAATCACAAGCGTGGTCACGCCCCCAGTCGAGCGCAGACTCGGCGAAAAATCCAGCCAGAAATCACCGTTTTTGCGAAAATTATCAAAATCGGTTCCGAATTTCGCGTTTTTGCGACCATTCCTCGCTCCTCACTCTTCCCGGCTCAGCATGTCGATCTTCTGCCAGATCTTTTCGCTGAGACCGGTGGTGAGGCCTTCGATCTCGTTGACGGCGGCGACCACGGTGGCGTCGTCGAGTTTCTGGAGGTGAAGGGCGGCGACCTTGCCGACGAGGGAAAGCATCTCGCTGCAGTAGTCGAGGTAGCGGCGCAGGAGGAAGGCGTTGAGGGTGTTCTTCGGCGAGGAACGGGTGTCCTGCCGCCCGGAGACCAGCCGGTCGGGGTCCTTGGTGAGCTGATGCATGTCGATGACGTGCGCGATCGACCGGAGTTCGTGCAGCGCCCGCAGGGCTCGCCGGCGCTTGAGGCGGGCTTCCAGCGTCCACACGAAAAAGACGGCGATGCCGATGAGGACGACGTCGTTGATTCCCGCCTCGAAGGTCTGGATCAGTTCGATGACGGAGACGTTTTCCGGCAGGGCGCTCGGTCGCAGGCTGACGATGGTGATGACGAGTCCCGCGACGATGAGGGCGAGCAGCAGGTAGCGGAGAAGGCGCAGCGGCCAGTTCGGCTGGCTGATCCATTCGATGCGTCGCTTGCTGCGGGCGCACACGGTGACCAGTTCGGCGCAGACGCGGCTGAGACCGGAGTCGGGAAAGCGCTCGTTGATGCGGTTCCGCAACGATTCGACCGTCTGCAGGACCTTGTCCGGGTCGAGCGCGGCATAGTCGCCATCGACACGCCCGCCGTCCGACGCACTCTCGTCGGCACTCGCGGTTTCACTGTCGGCTGGTTCGGACACGGGTGGACGGAAGCCGACTTGCCCCGGCTTCCGCGGGGAGTATAGGAGACTGTGGAAAAACGTTGAAACGAAAAATCCATTGAGAATGGGGTCGGTGAGCTTGCGGCTTCGCCGGGAGGAAATTCTGATATCCCTCCGGGCCGCGGCCCTTTTGCCCGCTGTCCCGCGGCCGCGGGATGCGATTCAGTCAGGTAACTCGCTGCCTTCGTTCACCGCGACTAGCCAGCGACCAAAATGACTCGCGGTTTTTCCTTCCATCCCTTTTTCAACCGTCTCTCAGAAAAACCTTCCATGGAAGAAATGCTTTCCATCACGACTCCCGAAGAATCCGGCGAACGCGAAGGCGCCGCGGACTTCGAGGTGTTGCTCTACTACCACTACTTCCCGCTCGCCGATCCGGTGGCGTATTTCCACGTGCATCGCGATCTCTGCCGCCGACTCGCGCTGCGAGGCCGCATTCTTATCGGGCACGAGGGAATCAACGGCACGGTTTCGGGCCCACGTGACGCGACCGCGCTGTATCGCCGCATCCTCCACACGGATCGGCGGACGAAGTCGATGCCGTTCAAGATCGACCGCTGCGACGGTCATGTCTTTCCCAAGTTGTCCGTGAAACTGCGCCCGGAAATCGTGACCCTGGGCCTGCCCCGGGAGCGCGACATCGATCCCAACGAACTGACCGGCACGAAACTCCAGCCGGCGGAATGGGCGGAAGCGATGGAGGCCCCGGACACGGTCCTCATCGACGGCCGCAACCGCTACGAGGCCGATCTCGGCCACTTCCACGGCGCCATCTGTCCGGACATCGAGCATTTCCGCGACTTTCCCCGATGGCTCGAGGATCACGCCGACGAATTGCGCGGGAAGAAGATCCTCACCTACTGCACCGGCGGAATCCGCTGCGAGAAACTCTCGGGTTTCCTCCGGCGCGAGGGATACGAGAACGTCTACCAGCTCGACGGCGGCATCATCCGCTACGGTCAGGACCCGCAAGTGCGCGGGAGGAATTTCGACGGGCTCTGCTACGTGTTCGACCAGCGGGTCGCGGTGGAGGTCAACCACACCGACACGCGGCGCATCGTGTCCCGGTGCCTCCACTGCGATGAACCCAGCCCGCGCTACCGCAACTGCGCGTGGCCGCCCTGCAACGCGCAGATTTTTCTCTGCGAAGCCTGCGAGGAATCCGAGGGCCGCTTCTGCGGTAACGAATGCCGGGAGAAATTCCGCGCCCGATCCGCGGAGGACACGGCACCGAGCTAGGCCGGCGTCCCTGGATCACTCGAGCGGAATGTCCCGGGGGACGATCCGGCCGGCCTTGCCCGACGGCCAAGCGGCACCGGCGTCGATCCACCGCCGCAGGGTGTCGATCTCCTCTTCGCTCACGCGCACGCTCACGGGCGGCATCGCCTTGTCGTGAATCGCGGGCGAGTTGACCGCCGCCATGAGGCGGCTGGCGTCGGCGTCCCCGGGCACGATAACCGGCCCCTGGGCGTCGCCCTTCTTCGCGAGGGCGGCGTTTTCGAAACTGGTTCGTTCCGGCAGCGTGGCCCGGTTGTGACACATCACGCACCGCTCCTCGAGAATCGGCTTCACGTCGGCGACGAAATCGACGCCGCTTTCCCCTCCCCCGTCGCCACCCGTGGTGGCGCAGCCCTGGATACCGAAACTCAATCCGCTGACCGATACCGTGGCCAGCCACCCGGCGGAAAATAGAGACAAGAGACTTTTCATACAGGTTGAATATCAACCTCTTCCTGACTCCTGGCTCAACCGATCTTGGCAGAATCCGGGCCTCGGTTGCGCAACTGTCGGGGCGAGCCCCGGCGGAATCACGGAGTCCGCTCAGTTCGTGGCGCCGGTACCGCTGCCCAGCGGACGCCCGATGCGGCGCCAGAACGGGTCCAGCTGGCGCGCCACGGCCTTCAACGCCTCTTCACCCCGGCCCTGGGCGGTGGCCTCCTCGATGAGCCGGTCGGCGGCCACGAGAATGGCGACGTCGCCGTGGTTCATCTCGATGATGTCCACGTGCCGCATGGTGACCTCGTCCCCCGCACCCATCGCGCCGATGGCATCGTAGTTGAAAGGCGCGGAGGCGTGGGAAAACAGGACCAGCTTGCCGGAGGGACCGCTCGCCACCACGCGCTGCAGGACGGCGCTCCAGTAGGGAAAATTCTCGGGCGCCTCGAATCCCATCGCAACGAGGGCATCGCGCACCCGCCAGGTCAGGGCGGGCCGTTCGCCGACGGTTTCCTCGGTCTGGCCGACGGCCGGAAACCGGGATCCCACCAGCCGGATGACCCGGTGCACGCGATAGGGCTGCCACTCCAGGTTGGGGTTGTGGCGACATTCGGTTTCCAGTTCGCGAAAACGGGTGTTCAGGTCGGTGGCCCAGAACGGATTGGCCGCTCCACCTGTGACGGAACCATCGGGTTCCCGGTCCGAAACCGTCTCCGGCTTTTCCGGCTCGTCGTTCCGCGGTGGCGACGGCGGGGAAAACGGCATCTGCTGGCGGGGAGGCACCTGGGGACCGGAAGGTGACTGGGTCTCACTGAGCGCACGGGCTCCGCCGCCGCGAATCTCGGCGATGATCGCTTCGATGTTGGTCAGCCCGCGGGTCGGATCGATACCCGCCGCACGCGCCGCGGCGGAGGCGTCATCGACACCGTCGCGTCGCGGTGGATTCTCCGCGAAGGGCGATCCGGGTGCCTCCTGCCGCGCGGCGCCCGGGGTGGGCGGTGGCGGGAAAGGAGTTTCGCGGGAACGGTCGGCGGCCGGAGACGGCGAGGGGCGCGGGGGAGTTTCCGGTTCGGGTTCCGGTGAAGAAGGTGGCGGCGTGGCGGCCATCCCCTCGTCGCGCTCTTCTTTTTCCCCCTCGTCGGCGGCGCTGAAGACGTTCTGCGTTTTCTTCGACTCGTCGGACGCTCCGGAGTCCGGGTCCGAGACCGGGGGCGCGGCGGTTTCCGGCTCGACCTCCTCCTTCGCGAAGAAGGCGCCGGCCCGCGGACTTCTCTCACGGTCGCTTCGCTGGATCGCGGCCTCGCGATCCCATTCGCGGGCGGCTCTCCGGAGGACCTCCCGCGGATAGATTTCCTCGGAGGAGCTGCCGAAACAGACCTCACGATTGCGATCCACCCAGGCCTCGGCCTCCGCATCCGTCCAGCCGAAATGCACGAGCCGGTCGCGAAGCAGGGCCTCGCCGTCATCCAGGCTGATTTCTCCCAGGGGAGCCGCTTCGCCCGTGAGGCGGTCGATCCAGGCGCTGGGAATCTTGCCCTCGAAAATCGACTTCCAGACGTCCTCGTTGAGGCACAGCAGGGTGACGCTCCGCGGAACGGCGAAGCGCAATTCGGTGAGGATCTCGGCAATCTTCATCCCGGCCGCGTCCGAGCCGAAGAACCCGTCGAGGTGATCGGCGATGAAGGCCACCGGCCGACAGTCGGCGGCGATGCGAAGGAACTGGGTCAACCGGTCCCGGGCGGCGGCGTCCGTCAGTTCGTTCAGTTGCTCGAAGACCGTTGCCTTGGGTCTCGAGGCATCCTGGAAAAAGCGATTCCAGAACACCAGGTCGTCGAATTCCAGGCGCCAGCGCTGACCGAGAGGTCCGCCGACCGCGTCCATGATTTCCGGCGACCGCTTCGTCAGCCACGGCACCATGCGGTTGCTGGCCTTGGGATCGAAGACCTCACGAAACTGGAGTCGCAGGGCGATCTCGGTTTCCGGGATCTCCTTTTCATCGATCACCCCCTGCCCGAGTGCCGCGCGAACGAAGCGGGACTGGAAGAAACGCCCCGTTTCCTCGAACAAAGAGCAGCCCGGATGCTGCGGACAACGCGCGGTGCGGTACTGGTTGAAGACCGAGCGCAGCATTGTCTCCCAGGCCACCTTGCGGGCGGGATCGAAAGGCAGGGCCACGGGAGCGATGAGGTTCTCGGTGACGGCGCGCACCCGGCCGACGAGGTGACTTTTTCCGTAGCCCGCCCGCGGAGCGGCGATGAGAATGGCACGTCCCGAACCGCCCCAGGCGGCGGCGTCCGCCTGCGACCGCTCGATCAGCAGGCTCTCGAAGGCCCGAATGCAGCGAGTCATGGCCTCGCCATGCAACTCCGTCACTCCCGGCAGCGGCGTGATCCCCGAGGCGAAGACGTCTTCGCGAAAAGGATTCGGCGCGGTGCGTTCGGCGCCGTCGAAGATCGAGTCGAGATTGCGCATGGTCGGGCAGGAAAACTATGGCCAATCCACCATAGGAGACGCAAAATTGCAAACTTTTTATATTTTTAATAACTGCGTTTTCGCTATTTTTGCTGAAATCACAGACATTACGGTTCTTCTATTCAGATTTGATCTTATAAGCGGGACCATTCTGGCGCGCAAGCGAATGCGTCGTAATTCTTCCCCCCGGCCATCGAACCGTGACTTTCGCCGTGTCGGGTGAGTTTTGCTCGTCAGCGCCGTTCCCCCACCCGAAATGCAGCTCGGGAGCGCTCTGGCTCAGGTAACCGGCGCCGGCCTGGACCTCGGCCACCTGGCGCGGCCGACCGGGAATTTCCACCGTGACCCGCGCACCGACAGCGGTGGGATTGCCGACCGCTCCCGCCAACCGGATCGCCAGCGGTTCTCCTGTTCGACCGCGATTCCGCAGCAGCACCGGGGAACTGTTGTTCACGGTGAAGACGAGGTCGGGCCGCCCGTCCTCGTCCACGTCAGCCACGCCCAGGCTCATGGCGTCGCCCGGCACGGCGATACCGCTCTCCAGCGGCCAGCGCTCCACGAAGGCGAACTCGCCCGTCGCCGTCCGCTCCCCTTTCAACAGGAGACTCAGCCCGCCATCGTAGGGACCGGTCTCCTCCTGCGGGGTCAGGAAATTCTGCGCCAGCACCGCGTCGGTGACGCCATCGGCATCGACGTCGGTCAGGGCGATCCCGAAGACCGGCGACAGTTGCGCCATCTCCGGCAGCGGACGAATCTCG
>JAUIGT010000135.1 GCA_030432615.1 Verrucomicrobiia bacterium | reverse complement strand
CAAGGGCAACACCCGGGCCCGCATGTGGCGCTACATCGACTGGGAGGGCGATGGCGACCAGGACCTCGTCGTTGGCGTCGGCGACTGGAGCGACTACGTCTGGGACCAGGCCTACGATTCCGAGGGCCGCTGGCGCAACGGCCCGCTCCATGGCTGGGTCTACCTGATCAAGAACAACGACGGCGAGTACTCGAAGCGTCCCGAGAAGATCCTCGCCGGGGGTTCCCCGGTCGATGTCTACGGCTGGCCGAGCCCCAACTTCGCCGACTTCGACGGCGACGGCGATCTCGACCTGCTCTGCGGTGAATTCCTCGACGGCTTCACCTACTTCGAGAACATCGGGAGCCGGGAGAAACCGGAATACGCCACCGGGTTCAAGGTCCGGGCCGAGGACGGAAGCCTGCTCGTGATGCACCTGCAGATGATCACGCCCACCGCCTTCGACTGGGACCAGGACGGCGACTTCGACCTCATCTGCGGCGACGAGGATGGCCGCGTGGCGTTCATCGAAAACGTCACCCCGAAATCGGCCAATCGGCCCATCTTCAAGCAGCCTGCCTATTTCCAGCAGGAGGCCGACACCCTCAAGTTCGGCGCCCTGGCCACGCCCTATGCCCACGACTGGGACGGCGACGGCGACGAAGACCTCGTCTGCGGCAACACCGCCGGCAACATCGCGGTCTTCACCAACTTGGACGGCAAGGGCACGAAGTGGAGTGCCCCCGAGCTGATCCGGACCGCCGATGGCGAGGAGTTCCGCGTCATGGCTGGCCCCAATGGCTCCATTCAAGGCCCCTGCGAGGCCAAGTGGGGCTACACGACCCTGTCCGTGGCCGACTGGGACGGCGACGGACGCGACGACATTCTCTACAACTCCATCTGGCCCCGTATCCAGCTCCTGAAGAATACCGAGAAAGGACTCGTGGAACTGCCGCTGCCCTTCTGGACCGAGGAAGCCCCGCCGAAATGGTATTGGTGGCAGACCAAGGCCCCGAATCTCCAGACCCAGTGGCGCACCACCCCGCTCGCGACCGACTTCGACGGCGACGGAAAACTCGATCTCGTCATCCTCGACCAGGAAGGCTACCTCACCTGCCAGAGCCGGGCCACGGACGAGACCCGCATCTTCATCGACGAGGACAACCAGCCCATCCAGCTCAACAAACACAGCGCCGGCCGCAGCGGCCGCTACAAGCTCGATGTGGTCGATTGGGACGGCGACGGACGGCTCGACATCCTGGTGAATTCCGAGAACGCGACCTGGTACCGCAACTGCGAGGACCGCGATGGCAAGATCGTGCTCAAGATGGTCGGCAACCTCGCCGATCGCAACGTGGCCGGTCACACCTCCAGCCCCACCGCCTGCGATTTCGACCAGGATGGCAAACCCGACCTTGTCGTCGGGGCCGAGAACGGGCGAATCTATTTCATCAAGCACGACGACTGCATCCAGTATTCCGGCGACCAGGTCACCGCCCGTGATCCGAAGGCCGCGAAGGAACCGCGCTTTCCCGGTTTCCTGTCCGAGGAGTTCATCTACGACAAGGCGCCCTTCCCGCAATGCCACGCCTCGACCATCTGCGAGACGCCCCGCGGCCTCGTCGCCGCCTGGTTTGGCGGAACGAAGGAGAAGGATCCCGATGTCGGCGTCTGGTTCAGCTATCACGACGGCGCCGGCTGGTCATCGCCCTCCGAAGCCGCCAACGGTGTCCAGTACGACGGTCACCGCCATCCCTGCTGGAACCCCGTCCTCTTCCAGCCGCCGGGCGACGCGCCGACCATGCTCTTCTTCAAGGTGGGGCCGAACCCGGCCGACTGGTGGGGCGAGGTGGTCGTCAGCTACGACTTCGGACGTTCCTTCCGCGATCAGCGGCGCTTGCCCGAGGGCATCCACGGTCCGGTGCGCGGCAAACCCTATCTGCTCGACGACGGCACCCTGCTCTGCCCGTCCTCGACCGAGCATGACGGAGACTGGCGCTTCCACATGGAGCGGCTCCTCGATCTCGAGCACCCGGAACTCGGCCGCTCCTGGCAGCGTTTCGAGCCCGAGACTCAACCCTATCAGGTCATCCAGCCAACCCTGTTGTTTCAGGAGGACGGCACCTTCCACGCCATGTTCCGCTCCAAGAACGAGCGCATCATCGAGGCCTACTCCAAGGACAAGGGCCGCACCTGGACCGAGTTGTCGGAATCGAAATTGCCCAACAACAACTCCGGCATCGAAGCCCTCACCCTCGCCGACGGACGACACCTGTTGCTCTACAACCACATCGAGGGCGACCGCAAGGACGGCTGGGGCAAGCGCAACCTCCTCAACCTCGCCATCAGCGACGACGGCAAGGAATGGAAGGCCGTCGCCTTCATCGAGAAGGAGGAGAAGGGCGAGTTCTCCTACCCCGCCATGATCCAGACCTCCGACGGTCTCGTCCACATGACCTACACCTGGAACCGCACCAAGGTGAAGCACGTCGTCATCGACCCGGCGAAACTCGAAGCCGGCCAGGTCGTGGGCACGGGGGCGTGGAAATAGGAGGATCGAACGTCCAACTCTCCTCTTTCATGTTGAGCATTCTTCGAACGCTACACTGGGAGCGCGGGCGTCTCACACGCCCCGGAGCCAGCGCTGGAGCGCGACCATCCTTGGTCGCCCCGGTCGACTGGAAGCGAGCAGGGATGCTCGCGCTCCTCCTTGTCGTCCTGCTTCCTTTTCTTGGTCAGGCAGCCGAGAGCAAACCCAACGTCCTCTTCCTCGTCGCCGACGATCTCAACTGCGCCCTCGGCCCCTACGGCGATCCCAACGCGGTGACACCGAACCTCGACCGCTTGGCGAAGCGAGGACTCGTCTTCGAGCGGGCCTACTGCCAGCAAGCCGTCTGCAATCCCTCGCGAGCCTCCTTCCTCACGGGACTGCGCCCGAACACCACCGGCGTCGATGACCTCGCCAAGTGGTTCCGCGACACCGCTCCCGGCGGCTCGACGCTGGTGACGCTACCACAGCACTTCAAGAACCACGGCTACTTCTGCCAGGACATCGGCAAGATCTTTCACAACACCGGCGACACCCAGGACCGACGCTCGTGGTCGATCGACGAGGTCCTCCACAAGGGCACCCACGCCGACGATACCGTCTACAAGAACACGCCCCCGGCGCTCCGGACCATCCAGGAGGATTTCAAAGCCCCGGTCACCGAGGACCACGACGTGCCCGACACTGCCTACCGCGACGGCCAGATCGCCAACCTCGCCGCCGCCATGCTGCGCGAGCATCCGGCGGACGGGCAGCCTTTCTTCCTCGCGGTCGGCTTCTGGCGTCCCCACCTCCCCTTCGTGGCGCCGAAGAAGTACTGGGATCTCTACGATCCGGAAGACCTTACCCTGCCTGATCCGCCCTACGCGCCCGAGGGCGTTCCCGGGATCGCCATGCACGACTCGAAGGAGATCAAGGGGTACGGCCTCGTGTCGAAGGATCGCGACTTCACCGACGAGGAGATCCGGCACTATCGCCACGGCTACTACGCGTCGATCAGCTTTCTCGACGCCCAAGTCGGGGAAATCCTCGACGCCCTGGAAGAAGGCGGACACGGCGAGGACACCATCGTCGTCTTCACCTCCGATCACGGCTTCCACATCGGCGAGCACACTCTCTGGGGCAAGACCTCGAACTTCGAGCTCGATGCCCGGGTGCCGCTCATCGTCGCCGATCCTCGCGAGTCCGCCGGACATGGAATGACCACCGACTCCCTGGCGGAGTTGGTCGATCTATACCCGACGCTCGCTCACCTTGCCGGGATTGAGGGCGATCTCCGAAAAAGGCTTGAAGGCGACAACCTCGCCCCCGTGATCGCCGATCCCTCCGTCTCGGTGAAGGACGCCGCCTTCACCCAGCACGAGCATCCCTTCTACGGCCCGCGGAAGAATCGCGAGGCCATCGGCTACTCGATGCGCACCGACCGCTGGCGCTACACCGAGTGGCGCTCCCTGGAGAACGGCGAAGTGACCGCGCGCGAACTCTACGATCACGAGAACGACGCCGGAGAAACCCGCAACCTCGCCGGTCACGATGAACATTCCGAAACCGTGGCTACCCTGGCCAGGAAACTCTCGAAGCAATTTCCATGATCGATTTCGAGAACCCCACTGGGAGCGCGGGCGTCTCGCCCGCCCCAATGCAAGCGCCCGGAGCGCGACCATCCCTGATCGCTTCACTAGCCGAGGCGGCTGGGGATGGTCGCGTTCCTTTTTTCCGACAGGCGCAGCGGGCGAGACGCCCACACTCCCAGTCTGGTCCGACGCTGCTTTGCCTGCTTGCTCTTTTCCTATTCGTCCCCGCCATCCACGCCCAAGAGCGCCCCAACATCCTCTTCATCCTCGCCGACGATCTCGGGTGGTCCGATCTGGCCTGCTACGGCAACGAATGGTTCGAGACACCTCATCTCGATCGACTCGCTCAGGAAGGCGCGCGCTTCACTCAAGCCTACTCCGCCGCGCCGATCTGCTCCGCTTCCCGCGCCGCCTTGCTGACCGGAAAAACGACCGCCCGACTCGGCTTCGAGTTCGTCACCAAGCCCGAAGCCGGCTACCAGCCCATGGTCACGCCGCTGCGGGCGCCTCCGTTCACCCTCGACCTTCCCCTCGATGAGGTCACCATCGCCGAGACGCTCTCCGAAGCCGGCTACCAGACCGTCTTCTTCGGCAAATGGCATCTCAACCAGCACTACCAGCGCTACCTCGGCTGGAGCCCGACCCACGGTCCCAAGTCCCAGGGATTCCAGGTGGCGGAGGAGGATTTCGGCAGCCATCCCTATTCCTACTGGAAGGACAAGTCGAAACGCGGCTTCCTCGACCTGCCCGAGGGCGAATTCGTGGAGGACTCGATGACCCAGCGTGCCATCAAGTTCCTGGAAGGCGATCACGATCGCCCCTTCTTCCTGATGGTCTCCCATTTCTACGTCCATGATCCCATTCACACCCGGGTGAAATGGCTGCACGACCACTACGCTGAAAAGATTCCCGCCGACCACCCGCGCCACGACGTGCTCGCCCACTACGGCGCCATGGTCACGGCGCTCGATCACTACGTCGGCCAGTTGCTCGATGCGCTCGAGGAAACAGGCGTGGTCGACAACACCCTGGTCGTCTTTACCTCCGACAACGGCGGCCATCCCAACTACGCCGGCAACGCCCCGCTTCGCGGCAGCAAGTGGAACCTCTACGAGGGCGGTGTCCGCGTTCCCTTCCTCGCCCGCTGGCCGGGACGGATCGAGGCCGGCAAGATCAACGAAGCCGCGGTCTGGGCAGTCGATCTTTTCCCCACCTTCGCTGAGATCGCCGATGCGAAACTACCCCCCGATCGCGATGGACAAAGCTTGCTCCCGGTTTTCGATGACCCGGAGCTCGACGATACCGGCGACTGGCGCGAGAAACCCATGATCTGGCACTTTCCCTACTACCATCCTGAGAAAGGCTATCACAAAGCTCCCGCCGAGATCGGAATCGACGACGGTTTCACCAGCCAGACTCATCCCCACTCCGCCATCCGCGACGGCGCCTGGAAGCTCCTGTATTTCTTCGAAGACGCAAAAGGCGAACTCTACGACATCGGCGGAGACAGCGTCGTCGAGAACAAGGAGATCTCACGGTTCTACGAGGAGATCGCCGACGACGCCCAAGCCAAGCTCCTCGACTACCTCGACGAGACGAACGCCCGCCTCCCCACGCCCCACCCCGACTATTCCGAAAAACCGTGACCGCTCCCCGTTTTTCAGCGCGGCCAGCGGAGAAAAAGATAGACCGCGTAGGAGGCCAGCAACACGGCGCCCTCCCAGCGGACCAGTCGAAATCCCGTGCGCATCAAGGGAAGCAGCAGCGCGGATGTGCCCAGCATGAATCCGAAGTCGAGCCAGCTGATCTGCCCGGTACCGATGGGCCGCACCAATCCCGCCGCGCCGGCGATGCAGAGCACGTTGAAAAGATTGGAACCGACGATGTTGCCCACCGCCACGTCCGTCTCCTTTCGCAGCGCCGCCACCACCGAGGTCGCCAGCTCCGGGAGCGAGGTTCCGGCGGCCACGATGGTCAGGCCGATGATGGCCTCGGAAACCTCGAGCGTCCGGGCGATGCCCACCGCGTTTTCCACGAAGAGATGGGCACCGAGCACCAGCCCGGCCAGGCCGGCGGCCACCAGCAGGCCCTGCGTCCAAAGCCGCTTCGGGGGCTCGGCCGGAACGGCCAGGATCTGTACCTCGCCGCTCGGTTCCTTCGAATTGGCCACCTCCCTCCGGCTCATGCGAACCAGCAGAACAGTGTAGAAGATCGCGCCGGCGAAGAGCAGCCCCGCCTCCCAGCGGGCAAGCTCTCCTCCCGAGAGGTAGAAACCGACGAAGACCGCGGAAGCCGCCAGCATCACCGGCATGTCGAGCCGGATGACCTGGAGGTTCACCACCAGCGGGCAGACCAAGGCGGAAAGCCCCAGGATCACCGCCACGTTGAAGAGGTTCGAGCCCGCGATGTTGCCGATCGCCAGGTCGCCCGAACCGGCCAGGGTCGAGCGAATCGACACCGCCAGTTCCGGCGCGCTGGTGCCGAAGGCCACCACCGTCAGCCCAATCACCAGCGGGCTGAGTCCGGCGGCTCGGGCGATTCCCGAGGCACCCCGCACCAAGGATTCGGCACCCGCCACGAGAACGGCCAGGCCAACGGTCAGAAGAAGAAAGGAAAGCAACATAGCGAGCCTAGGGAGACGAATTCCAGCTCACTCCCACTCTAGCAGCGCTCGCCATTTCCATCGCCGAAATTATTCGTTCCCTCCACAAGTCCGCCCATGAAAACAACCGATCTCCTCGTCCTCATCGTCTATCTCATCGTCGTCGTCGGCCTCGGCGTCTGGCTGGCGAAGCGATCGAAAACCACCGCCGGCTTCATGGCCGCCGACGGCGCCCTGCCCGGATGGGCGGTGGGGCTTTCCATCTTCGGCACCTTCGTCAGCAGCATCAGCTTTCTCGCCAATCCCGGCAAGAGCTTCGACGCCGACTGGAATCCCTTCGTCTTCGGTCTCTCGCTCCCCATCGCCGCCTGGATCGCCACCAAGTGGTTCGTGCCCTTCTACCGCCGCATCGGCGAGGTGTCGGCCTACACCCACCTCGAGAAACGCTTCGGCACCTGGGCGCGCGTCTACGCCGTCGTCTGCTACCTGCTGACCCAGATGGGTCGCGTCGGCACCATCCTCTACCTCGTGGCGCTGGCGCTGGCGCCGTTGACCGGGTGGAGTGTCGTCACCATCATCCTCGTCACCGGCATCCTGGTCACCCTCTACACCCTCGTCGGTGGGATCGAGGCCGTCATCTGGACCGACGTGGTCCAGAGCATCGTGCTCACGCTCGGGATCTTTCTCTGTCTCGGCGTCATCTTCACCGGCATGCCGGAGGGACCGGGACAGGTGTTCGCGATCGCTTCGGAGGCGGACAAATTCTCGCTCGGCAGCTACGGGTCCTCCCTTTCCGAGCCGACCTTCTGGGTCATTCTCGTCTTCGGTCTCTTCATCAACCTGCAGAATTTCGGGATCGACCAGAGCTATGTCCAGCGCTACGCGACCGCCAACAGCGAAGCCGCCGCCAAGAAGAGCGTCTGGCTCGGCGCGCTCCTCTACATTCCCATCTCGGCGCTCCTCTTTCTCGTCGGCACCGGGCTCTACGCCTTCTACACGGCCCAGCCCGATCTCCTGCCCGACAGCGTCGGCAAGGGCGACAAGGTCTTTCCGCATTTCATCGCCGCCGAGCTTCCCACCGGCATCACCGGCCTGCTGGTCGCCGCCGTTCTCGCCGCGGCCATGAGTTCGGTCGATTCCTCCTTGAACGGTTCCGCCACCCTGACCTGGGTGGACATCGTGAAACGCTTCCGCAAGACCGAGCCGGACGAGGCGACCGGGATGAAGGTTCTCCACGGGGCCACCGTCCTTTTCGGCATCATCGGCACCGGCGCGGCGCTGGCCATGATCAAGGTCGAGAGCGCCCTCGATGCCTGGTGGAAGCTCTCCTCCATCTTCTCGGGCGGCATCCTCGGCCTCTTCCTCCTGGGCCTGATCGTGAAGAAGGCCCACAACGTCGCCGCCGTCCTCGGCGTCACCATCGGTGTCCTCGTCATCTTCTGGCTGACCGCGGCGGGCCAGGGCTGGTTGCCCGAATCGGTGAGACCCGCCCTTCACGGCAACCTCACCATCGTCGTCGGAACCCTGACGATCTTCCTGGTCGGCCTCGGAGTGACGGCGATCCGGTCGTCACTCGGGAAAAACCCGACCTGAATCTTTCGTCGGCGGCGTCCCCTCACACCAGCCCTGAAACGCCAACCACCAGGGTCGGGTGCGTGACCCGACCCTGTTCAGTCGATCCGATCACGGAGCCACCCAGCTGAGCTTGTCGAGCGACTTGATCACGAAATGCTTCACGCCGTGGGGAAACTCCACCCGCTCCAGCGTCAGGACCACGTCCACCGGAGGCAGCCCCCAGGTCGCGATCTTTTCGGTCTGGGCGGCGACCGCGGAATCCTTGGCCACGAAGACGAAAGCCTCCGCTCCCGGGTAGGGCGGCTCGACCTTGTAGCAGATGTAGTCGTTGCTGTTGGCGAAGGTCTCCCGATCCGGCCCCCAGTAGCTGTGTCGCTGCATCACGAACCGGAAGGTGGCCGGCCCGCTCTGCTCGCTGTTCTTGAAATCGAGGAAAAGCCGATCCTTGCACTCCACGAACAACTCCCAATCGACCTTGTAGCCGTCGGCGGTTTTCCGAACCACCACGGGAAACTCCGTCTCGATCCCTTCGAGAAACAGGTAGAACGCGTAGAAAGGATCTCCGCCATCGGCCGGGTTCTCGTCCATGTCGAAGAACTTGGAAACCGACTCGGTGATCGGGCCGTCCTTCGCGGTCTGGTAGTAGGCCTCGATCCGGGGCTTCAGCCGGTCGGCCTCGTAGATGTAGGGCAGGCGCTTCTGCCAGGTGGACTGGGCCAGGAACTGCTCGAGAGCGAATTTCGAAGCCTCGAGCGGATCATCCAGGTTCGGTTTCTTGGCGCCATCGGAAGCAGCAGCAGCGGCCGCCGCCGAATCCTCGGCGCTTTCAATCGGAGCCACGCTCTGCACCCGGTTTTCCTGACGATCCATGGCCACTTCGGGATCGGTGATCGTTTCGGGAATCACCGGGGCACCCGTGGGCGCCTTGCCATCTTCACCAATGCCTCCGATTTCCTCGTAATTGAAATGGCTACCGTCGGTTCCCATCGAACCGGTCCCGTCGGAGACCAGCGGATCAACCTCAGTCCCGGCTCCCACGGCTCCGACAGCGCCCACGGTGGGCATCACCAGCGCATCGGGAGCATCGACCGGCTCCGGGGCGCCGATGGAATCGACAGGCTCGGGTTTTCCGGGCTCTTCCTTCTCGGGAGGTCCGCTGGCCCAGGCGACCGCGCTGGCCACGTCGGCTGGCTGGTCCAGATTGCCTTCGCCACCGGGAATGAGCGAAGTCATCTGCCGGGAACCGGATTCCTCCGAATTCACCCGCTCGGGGTCGGTGGAATTGGATTGGCTGGTTTTCGGCGCCGAATTGGCCGCACCGGGATCGACGATGACCAGCTTGTTGCCTCCCCCCGCGGGCGCCGCTCCGGGTGCCGGAGACGGCGGGGCAGAATCTTCCGGTTTCGGTTTCGTTCCGGTCGCACCGGCCGAGTTTCCGCCAGGGGCGATAGGAGGCTCGGGAGCGGACCCGGTATCATTCCCCGCCACCGGCTGCGCTGGCGCTTCGGTCGGGTTGGCCTGCGGAGAATCTCCCGAGAACCATCCGGCGGCCAGGCCCACGATGCCGAGCAACACGGCCAGCACGGCCGCGGCCGTACCACCGATCACGATGGTCTTTTGCCGACCATCGAGCGTCTGGAGACCATTCTTGATGCCTTCCACCCAGCTTCCCTTGTCGGTATCGGAAGCGTGGGAACGTCCTTTCCCGGCGAGCACATCGTCGATCGAGGGCAAGGCGGGACCGCCTTCGCCGGTGGACTTCTCCTTCTTCTTTGCGGGAGCGGGAGCAGGAGTCGGCTCCGACGCCGGGGCCGGCTCGGTGCGGGCGGGCGCGGACTTCCCGCGGGGAAGCAGCCCGAGGACTTTCGCCAAGCCCTCGTCTTCCGGGCCGCCCTCGCCTTCTTCTTCCTCTTCGGTTTCGACATCGAGGGGAGTCGATTTCGCCTTTCCGTCTCCACTGTCCTGATGACCGGATGACGGCACAGACACGACTTCGGGAGTCACGGGAGGCGGCATCTCGGAGGAAGGTTCCCCGGAGCCCGCTTTCTCGGAATCCTCGGCAGCCTCCGTCTTTTCGGGTTCGCCATGAAGCGACAGGGAGTTCGTCGCCGCCTTCACGCGTTCCGAGATGAAATTCCCGGGATCGTCGGACTTCGGTCCCCGGGGAAGCTCCCCCTGTTCGGAATCGGAAATCGGATCTTCGCCGGAATCACCAAGCGGCCGCGAGTCGTTCGTGGACTTCTCAGCCTTCAGCCCACCGAAGTCACCGATTCGGAAATCCTTCAGCGAGGGAGCCTCGTCCGACTTTTCCACCGGAGGTTCCGACACGGAGGCAGGCGGAGACCCGTCTCGAGATTCCTCGGTATCCGATTCTTTGGTATCCGGTTCCTCGGCGGGTTTCTCCGGTTCCTTTTCGGAAACATTGTCCTGCTCCCCGGAGGCTTTTTCCTCCAGCGGAGCGAACGGAGTCAATTCCTCGCCCGTGATCGGCGAGACGACCGCCTTTTCGTCGCTGACCCCATCGAAAACCTGCGGCAGGCGAATCTGCTGGCCGGGAGCGGTCGCACGATCCCCAGGACGGGGCGGTTCGCCTTCCCCGAAGGCCTGCATGTCCAGCATGGGCGGTGATCCCGTCTCCGAGGAGGCGGGAAGCGGAGGCATTCCGTCATCGGTGGACACTCCCGCGGAAACCGGTTCCGGTTTTCCGGATTCGGCCGGGGACTGATTCTCATGGGCAGGCGGGACCGACTCCGGGCCCGGCCGCGCGGCAGAGTCATCGAGAAAGCGCGGCAGTTTCGCGATCGGCGGCGGGGAAACCGAAGCCGAAGGCGCTGCGGCGGGCTCTTCGATCGTCTCGCGAGGAACTTCAGCCGCTTCCGGCTCGGCAGGCTCTGCCTCGATCGCCGGAGGCGACGCTTCGGATGCCGAAGGTTCCACGGGCGCCTGCTTCGCAACCGACATCGATTGAGGAGAAAGCCAGGGGGCGGCGGAAGGGACCGTCGCTTCCGATTCGGCGGTCGAATCGTCGGAACGAAGATTCAATTCGCGGCTCGGCTTCCAGGGATCGGCCGGCGCCGGTTCCGGGGTAGCGGCTATCCCGAGCGGCTTCTCGGTGCCGTCCTCGCGGGCTTCCGCCGGTGGCTTTTCTTCCGAAAGTCGCAGGGACAATCCCGATCCGCCTTCCGGTCGAGGACCGCCGAACGATCCTTGAGAGTCGCCCTCCCTCAGTCGCGAGGGTCGCAGGGTAACGGGGATGGCGTGTTCGGGCTCCTCGGATTGGCTTTCCTTGGACTCGCTCTCCGCCAGCGGCGGGGGCGCATCGTCCGGTGTCCCAACACTCTGCTTCGGCGGAGCCCAGGAATCGTCGAGTGGGGGCGCGGCCGGTTGCTCTCGAGACACCACGCTTTCCGATTCGCTCGAAGACTCGGAAGCCGGCTCCGGCTTTTTCCACGGATCTTCCAGGGAAGGAGCACTGACCTCCGCCGGCGGGCTTTCCGATGCAGGTTCGGGTTTCTTCCAGGGATCGATGTCCAACGGAGGTACCCCCGGACTTTCTTCGGCCGGTTTCTCCGCTTTCCCGTCACGCGGAAAGTGCGAGGTCGCGGGTGGCGGGGTCGATTCGTCGGTGCGGGAGGCTCCCATGAGCTCACCGAGCCCGCTGCCCTCGAGCGAACTCCATTTCGGAAACGGTCCCGGTGCCGGAGGGGGCGTCTCCGCATCCGCATCGTCCCGACGCCCGATCAATTCATCGAGATCCGTTTCCAGGTCGAGCATCGGCTCCGGCTGGCTCCTGGCCGGAGCCTCTTCGTCCTCATCCCGTTCGCTGGATGAGCCGATCCCGGGCGGAACGACGGCATCGTCGGAAAGCAACCACTCGAAATCTCCCGGAGGCGGTGTCTCCTCGTCGGTCTTCGCGGCCGGGGGCTCCTCTTCCGTTTCCGCGGCAACGGCGGAATCCGGTTCGGGGGTCCCGGGCTCGACCTCCTGGCTCCCCTGCCGCAACCAGGGCCAGGCGCCATCGTCGCTCGATTCCTCCCGGCTTTCCTCAACACTCGCGGTTTCGGACTGCGGTTGGTTCCCTTCGCCAAGCACGGGAGGCTTTTCCTCGTCTTCCGACTGCTCGCCGGCCTCCAGGTCCAGCGGAGGCACCTGCTCTTCCGCCTCCCTCTTCTCGGCGGGCGCCTGCGAAGGCGTCTGCTTGTTCAGGTCGCGATCGCGGTCACGACGCAGGTCGATGGGACGCTTGGTAGCCGGCTTGCCCTGCTCCCCTTCGCCCTCCGAGGCGTTCGCCACGTCGGCTTCGGATTCTCGCGCCGCGGTTTCTCGTTTCGGCGTCGTGCCGGGGAAAGCCATTCCCGCAAAACCTCCGGAGAGGAAGCTGGGCATGGCGGAAAATTTCTTGGGACCGCTTTCTTCGGCGGGTCTCGATTCCTCGGATTTCGTTTCCGACTTGGCCGGCTCCACCGACTCGACCGGAACTTCAACCGGACTCGACGATTCCACGGGCTCCGGCCCCTTCTCGGGCTCCACCTCCGGCTCCTTCTCGACAGCGGTTTCCGGAGCCTGCTTC